>JBPCXC010000149.1:0-5091 GCA_051008875.1 bacterium | reverse complement strand
GGCGGGGCGTGCGTTTCCGGCGCGCAGCGAGGATGACGGGTCGTTGAGCGCGGCGCAGCGGCGGCGGTCAGGGCGGTATATGCGGGTCAATCATGTCGGCGAGATTTGCGCGCAGGCGTTGTATCGCAGCCAAGCGCTGACCGCGCGCGATGCGGCGACGCGCGAGCGGATGCGGCGGGCGGCGGAGGAGGAGCGCGATCATCTGGCGTGGTGCGAGCAGCGCATGGACGAGTTGGGCGCGCGCGCGAGTTTGCTGAACCCGCTGTGGCGCGCCGGCGCGTTCGCGATCGGCACCGCCGCCGGGCTCGCCGGCGACCGGTGGAACTTGGGCTTCGTCGCCGAGACCGAGCGGCAGGTGGTGGCGCATCTGGAGGGGCATCTCGGCAAGTTGCCGGCGAACGACGCGCGCTCGCGCGAGGTGGTGGCGCAGATGAAGCAGGACGAGCGCGCGCATGCCGAAGCCGCGGTCAAAGCCGGCGCCGCCGAGTTGCCGCCGCCGGTCAAGCGCCTGATGAAACTGGCGTCGAGAGCGATGACTTCGACCGCGCATTGGATCTAACGCGCATAGTCCGCCGCGCACTGCGGATCGACGTCGCGCGCGATGATGCGAGTGCAATGCGCGGTGGCGGAGACGCAATGCGCGACGCCGGACATGCGAATCGCGACGACGAGAGCGCAACGCGCAATGACAAAAGCGCGACGCACGGCGGCGACGAAAACATAACGCGCAACGACGGAAGTGCGACTCGCGACCGCGGCGACAACACAACGCGCAACGACGACAGCACAACTCGCGACGATCCAACGCGTACGCGAATCAAGTCCCGCATCGCCGCCCTATCAACCGCCCCGGCGCGACGAGTCGAATCGTTCTTCCGCTGGCTCGAAGGGCTGTGCGATTCATTTCCGCAGCCGCAGCCGGCGCGGCCGCCGGAGACGCTTGGCGGGTTTGTGTTGCATTACGCCAAGCCGTTCTGGCCGCTGCTGGCGGTCAGCGCGGTGTTGTCGGCGAGCATCGCGTTGATCGAGGTTTGGCTGTTCGCGTTCGTCGGCGACTTGGTGGACTGGCTGGCGTCGTCGTCGCGCGCGGATTTCTGGCACAGCCATCGCGCGCAGTTGATCGGCACCGCGCTGGTGGTGCTGGTGGCGTTGCCGGTGATGAAGTTCGTGTACGAGTGCATCGTGCATCAAGGCATGCTCGGCAACTTCGCGATGCGCACGCGCTGGCAGACGCATCGCTACTTGCTGCGCCAGAGCATCGAGTTCTTCCAGAACGATTTCGCCGGACGAGTCGCGGCGAAGATGATGCAGACTTCGCTCGGCGTGCGCGAGGCGGTGATCAAGGTCACCGAAGTGCTGCTGTATGTCGCGGTGTATTTCACCGGCGCGGTGCTGATGTTCGCCGCCAGCGACCCGCGCCTGACCGCGCCGATGATCCTGTGGCTGCTCGGCTACTTGCTCGCGGTGCGCTACTTCGTGCCGCGGCTGCGCGCTGCATCAATGCAACAGGCCGAGGCGCGTTCGATGGTGACCGGCCGCGTGGTGGATAGTTACACCAACATCACCACGGTGAAGATGTTCGCCCACACCGATCACGAGGATCGCTACGCGCGCGAAGGCATGGACATCTTCCTCGACACGGTGTATCGCCAGATGCGCTTGGCGACGGTGCTGGCGAGCGTGCTCAACTGCATCAACGCGCTGCTGCTGTTCTCGGTCGCCGCGACTTCGATATGGCTGTGGCACGACGACTTGGTCACCGCCGGCGCGATCGCGTTCGCCCTCGGCATGGTGCTGCGGCTGCAAGGAATATCGCAATGGATTCTGTGGGAACTCGCCGCGCTGTTCGAGAACATCGGCATCGTCGAGGACGGCATCGCCACCATCTCGCGCGACATCGCGATCACCGATTCGGACGGCGCGAAAAAACTAATCGTCGGCGCCGGCGAGATTCACTATCGCGACATCCACTTCAACTACGGCCAGGCGCATCGCGGCGGCGACGGCGTCATCGACGGCATGTCGCTGCGCGTCGGCGGCGGCGAGAAGATCGGCGTGGTCGGCCGCTCCGGCGCCGGCAAGTCCACCTTGGTCAACTTGCTGCTGCGCTTCTATGATCTCGAACGCGGGCGCATCACGGTGGACGGACAAGACATCGCGCAAGTGACGCAGGACAGTTTGCGCGCGAGCATCGGCATGGTCACCCAAGACACTTCGCTGCTGCATCGCTCGATCTTCGACAACATCCGCTACGGCAGCGCCGACGCCGGCTTCGACGAAGTGACCGCGGCGGCGCGCAAGGCGCGCGCGCACGACTTCATCCTCGGCCTGACCGACGCCGATGGCAACCGCGGCTATCGCGCGCAAGTCGGCGAGCGCGGCGTGAAGTTGTCCGGCGGGCAACGCCAACGCATCGCGATCGCGCGCGTGCTGCTGAAGAACGCGCCGATTCTGATTCTCGACGAAGCCACCAGCGCGCTCGACTCCGAAGTCGAAGCCGCGATCCAAGAAAGTCTGTACAGTTTGATGGAAGGCAAGACCGTGATCGCGATCGCGCATCGCCTGTCCACTATCGCGGCGATGGACCGCCTGGTGATCATGGACGCCGGCAGAATCGTCGAGCAAGGCAGCCACCGCGAGTTGCTGCGCAACGGCGGCTTGTACGCGGAGTTGTGGGCGCGCCAGTCCGGCGGCTTCGTCGCCCGCGAGGACTTAGGTCACCAAGCCGCGCAGCAGGTTTGATCGTCGCCGTTCGCGGCGCGCGGTTTTGCGCTACAATGCGCGCCGACGCAAACCAACCGATGGAAATTGAAATGACCGAGCGAAACAAACCGGCCGCCAAGGTCGACAAGAAAGCAACCAAGAAGTCCGACAAGAAAAACAACAAGGGAAAAAAAGGCGATGGCAAAATCGCCAACAAAAGATACGAAGCCGAACTATCTCGAATGCAGATCGAACTGGTGATGCTGCAGGAATGGATCAAGAAAGCGGGGCTGAAAGTCGTGGTGCTGTTCGAGGGCCGCGACGCGGCCGGCAAGGGCGGCGTGATCAAGCGCATCACGCAGGTGCTCAATCCGCGCGTGTGCCGCGTCGCCGCGCTGCCGGCGCCGACCGAGCGCGAGAAGACGCAGTGGTATTTCCAACGCTACGCCGAGCACCTGCCGGCCGCCGGCGAGATGGTGCTGTTCGATCGCAGTTGGTACAACCGCGCCGGGGTCGAGCGGGTCATGGGCTTTTGTACCGAGTCCGAGTATCAGGAGTTCATGCGCTCGTGCCCGGAGTTCGAGCGCATGCTGGTGCGCAGCGGCATCCAGTTGATCAAGTATTGGTTCTCGGTCAGCGACGAGGAGCAGGAGAAGCGCTTCCAAGCGCGCCGCCTCGACCCGACCAAGCAATGGAAACTCAGCCCGATGGACATCGAATCGCGCAACCGCTGGGTCGCGTATTCCAAAGCCAAGGACGACATGTTCGCGCACACCGACATCAAGCAGGCGCCGTGGTATGTGGTCGACGCCGACATCAAGAAGCACGCGCGGCTGAACTGCATCCACCATCTGCTTTCCGCGATTCCGTATGAACAAGTCGAGGTCGAGAAAGTAAAACTCGCGCCGCGCAAGAAGCAAGGCGCGTATGTCCGCCCGCCGATGTCCGACCAGACCTTCGTGCCGCCGACCTATCCGGGCAAGGAGTAAGCGGCTTGATCGATGCGGCGCGCGGCCGCTTTCATAGACTCGGCGGTTGCCCCGATTGCTCGAAATACTTCATCAGCACCCGCCGCCCGATATAATCCTCTCGCCGTTCGTCGAGAAATTGCGCGACCCATTCGTTCGCATTCGCGATAATCGCGCGGGCGTCGTCCGGATGCGCCAAATAATGATCGATCTTCGCGCCCAAGTCCGATAGGTCTTCGGCCAGCAGGACATAATGGAAATCAGGAATGAGTTTCCCTTCCATGAACCAAGTCTCGTATTTCAGTCGCTGCGCCATGCATAGCGAGTTGGACGACATAATCCACTTCAGATTGGTGGCGACATCGACTCCTTCGAGGCTGATGATGAACTTATATCCCAACTGCTTGGAGATTTCCATGTAGTCGTTTTTCGCGAACATGTATTTCGCTCCCTTGCGACTCGGCGTTCCGGCAACATCGCATCGCGGATGATCGCGGTATTGATCGACCAGCCGCTGGCGCGTCGGATTGGTCTTGATGCTTCCGCGCCACACCGCGAGATCTTTCTTGCGCGCATACGGAATCGGGTCGCGGATGAATCGGAAATGACGCAGACGGCAAATCTTAAGCAGGATCGAATGCCGGTTGTCGCCTTCGATCGGGCGGCTTTTGAGAATCGCCGGGCGCGGCGGCACTGCGATGATGTCGCCGAATAAATAGTCAAACCGCGCTTGCCTGCCGTTTCGCATTCCCGCGAGGAGATGGAAGAGATCGCAAACATAATAGTCGCGTCGCTTGAACTTCTTGCGCCAAAACGGCGTCGGATCTTGCGCGCTGAACGACCGATTCATTTTGTTGTAGTAATTCACGCGCATAGCGATGTAGTCGGCGTCGTACTGCGCGGCGTCGGCAATTAAATGGGGGGGGGGGGAATCGGGAGTCGGTCGCGGATGCTTCGGATCTTGTATGGAATCCGAATCCATCTGCGTTGGAGATCAACCCAAAGGAGTTTTAATTTCGTCTTGATCATCATCTTCGTCGCGGGCGTGTTCGTTGCGCGCATCATTGTAGCAAACTCCATCGGCGCAAGCACGCGCGATTCGTCTTGCGCGATTCGCCTACAGATCGCGCAGCGTCCGCGCCAGTTCCGGGAAGGCGCGCGTGCGCTGGAGTTCGCGCAGCAACCTCGCGCGTCGTCGGTCGCTAAGTCCGCTGCCATGCAGATACGCGCCGAAGAATTGCGCCAAGCCGTGGTCGTTCAACGCCGCGCGGTCTTCGTCGTAGCGCAGGATGTTGCGGAAGTTGCGCAGCCGCGCGCGCACCGAGATCGGCCCGGCGCGAAAGCGCGCCGAGTGAATATCAAGCAAGGCGAACGCAGTGTTTGATTTTGGGGGGGAGGAGGGGAGAGGAGGGGGGGGAAA
>JBPCXC010000148.1:0-5544 GCA_051008875.1 bacterium | reverse complement strand
GTTCTCCTGCAAGTCAACGCTGAGCGCGACCGTGCTGTCGCCGCCGTGGTCGCCGTCGTCGGCGAGCGACTCGCGCAGCCGTTCGCGCAACTCGACCAGCGCGTCGGCGTCGCGCCGGTTGTCGGCGGCGACGCGCACGATGTCGGCGCCGGCGCGCGCCAACGCCAGCGTCTGCGCCAGGGTCGCGTCGACGTCGGTGGTCGGCGTCGCGCACATGCTCTGCAGCGCGATCGGATGGCCGTCGCCGATGACCACGCCGCCGATGCGCACCGCGCGCGTCGGGTTGCGGCGGGCGATGTGGTGCGGGGTTTCGCGCGTAGGTGGGTTGCGGCGCGTCATGTCGTTGCGAGTGGGGGCGAACGTCGAGGGTATCGCCAAGCATCGGCGTCGCGCAAGTGGGCGCGGCGTCGGCGACCGGGTGTATAGTTCGGCTTGACGGCGTCGGCGGAAATTCCTTGCCCGCCGCCGCCGCCGTGTGATGGACTCCGCAAACGCTCGGTGGAGCGCCGGCTTTAACTCGACATCCCGGAGATTTGATTATGAATCATCAGCAGATTGAAGAGTCGTACCAATTGATGATGGACCCCGAGGTTCGTCGGATGTTGCGTGACGACCCCGCGGCGGCGGTGCGCGAGCTGGAGACCAGAGGGCACAGTCTGTTCGACCCGGACGCGGTGGACGAGATCAAGGTGGTCACCAGCCCCAAAGGCACGATGCACATTCCGCTGTCGCGGGTTGAGGAGGGCTACACCATGTCCAGCGATGAGTTGGATCGAATCCACGGCGGCGCCGTCAGCACCCTCGCCTGCGCCAGCAGCGCCAGCACCATGAGCAGCGCGACCAGCACCCTGTCAACCGCAACCACCGCCAGCTCGATCGGCACCGGCGGCTCGATCGGGGCGTGATGGCGACCGAAGCGACCCCTGATTTCCAGCCGGAGATTTGACTATGAATCATCAGAAGATCGAAGAGTCGTACGCGCAGATGATGGACCCCGAGGTTCGTCGTATGTTGCGCGACGACCCCGCGGCGGCGGTGCGCGAGTTGGATTCCAGAGGGCATCACCTGCTCAACCCGGACGAGGTGGATGAGATCAAAGTGGTCACCAGCCCCGAAGGCACGATGCATATCCCGCTGCCGCGGATTGAGGCGGGCTACACCATGTCCGACGGGGAGTTGGAGCGCATCCACGCCGGCGGCAGCATGGGAGTCAGCACCGTCGGCTGCGTCAGCAGTCTGGGCTCCATCGGCACCGCCGGCTCCACTTTTTCAACCATCAGCACCGGCGGCTCGGCTGGCTCGGCTGGCTCGGTCCAACTTTGATCAGATCATGAACGACAAGCAGCAAATCGAAGAGTCGTACGCCATTATGATGGACCCCGAAGTCCGTCGTATGTTGCGCGACGACCCCGCGGCGGCGGTGCGCGAGTTGGATTCCAGAGGGCATCACCTGCTCAACCCGAACCAGTTCGACGAAATCAAAGTCGTCACCAGCCCCGAAGGCACGATGCATATTCCGTTGCCGCGTATTGAGGATGGCTACGTTATGACCGACAATGAGTTGGAGCGAATCCACGCCAGCGGACTCATGGGAACCGTCGGCACGGTCAGCAGCGCGAGCACCGCGTCTTCCGCGTCATCCACTCTTTCAAGTCTCAGCACCGGCGGAACGCTCGGCACCGCTGGATCCAAGGTGGAATAATCGTTATGAACACGAACAGTGAAAAATTGAAGCAGCAGATGGGCGATGCGTATGAAGTGATGATGGACCCCGAAGTCCGTCGTATGTTGCGTGCCGATCCGGCGGCGGCGGTGAAGGAGTTGGAGAGCATGGGGGTCAGCCTGTTGGACCCGGACTTGGTGGGCGAAATCAAGATCGTCACCAGCCCCAAGGGCACGATGCATATCCCGCTGCCGCGTATCGAGGAGAACCACGCCATGTCCTCCGATGAGTTGGGGCAGATTAACGCTGGCGCAATGCAGGCGGGAAGCGCGAGCACCGTCGCGACCGCCAGCACAATGAGCACATGGAGCACGGTGTGCTCGTCTTATTCCACCCTGAGTTGCGCCGGCTCCGCCGGCACGGTCGGCTCGGCGGACTGATCGCAGCGGCTTCGGCGCCGTTTTCCCGCGCCCGCCCGTCACCGCAAGCGAGCGAGCCCTGCGGGCTCGCTTTTCTTTGATGCGTGCGGGAAGTATCCCGCCGTCGCCGAAGTGGGCGCACCCTTCGGGCGCGCCACCGCAAAAAGATGAACGCGGCGGCGTTGTCGCTGTCATTCCCACAACATCCCCCGCCGTCATTCCCGTCCACCTTCTCGTCATTCCCGCCTTAAAGACTGCGGGAATGACGGCGGCGGCTTTTTTCGCGCGAGCGCAAGCGAGCCTCTTCCTTAATCCTCGAGCGCATCGCCAAGTTCATCCGCCAACTTCGCGCTCCACGCGTCGAAGCGCACCGCGCGCTGGCAGCGATTGCAGAACAACCCGCGCGTGCGGCGGTTGCGCGCCAGCGCGAAGCAGCCGCCCGGGCAGCGCATGATCCAGCGCGGCCGGCCGAACTTTATATCGTGGCAACTCGCGTCCGAGCCGCCGATGCCGCGCGCGATTTTGCGCCACACCGCGTCGTGATGATGCTCGAAGCCGGCGAGCGCGTGCGCGATCTCGTGCAGGATCAAGTCATGCGTCTGGCGCGCCGACGCCGCGCGCACGAACAGCCGCGACAGCAGCACGACCTTGCGCTCGTGATCGCATGCGCCGGCGCGGCTGGCGGAGTCGTCGAGCCGCGCCGACCAACCGCGCAGCCCATGGACGCACAGCAGCCGCCGACAGTCCGCCAGCGCGCCCTGCTCCTGCGCCGAAAAATCGCGCGCATCCGGCATCGGCTCGAGCGAACCATACGGCACCCGATACCGCGCGTCGTCGCCGTCGCCGTCGCCATTCGACACGGTGACTTGGGCATACTTCGGACCGAGCGCGGCGACCACGCCGCGCAGCCGCCGCCCGCGGAATCGAAACCGCACCGAATCGCCCGGCGCGACGCGGGCTTTCAGTCGATCGAGGTCGCGCATCCGCGCTGTTCGCATTAGTATCGCCCCATTCACCCGTGACTCCGACCTCCGTGCCCGAGCCGTTCATTCCGCGCGATCATAACCCGCGGCGCATCAATGCGCTGCTGCGCGCAGCCGCCGCGCCGTGCGCCGGCAAAGTGCATTGCTTCGGCGAAATCGTTTCGACCAACGACTGGCTGATGGCGCGCAGCGACCCGCATGCGCGCGTCTGCCTCGCCGAGTTGCAGACCGCCGGACGCGGACGGCGCGGACGAGCGTGGCGCGCGCCGCGCGGAAGTTCGCTACTGCTGTCGCTCGGCTGGCGCCTCGGCGACGCCGACCCCGCCGGCTTGTCGCTGACGGCGGGTTTGGCGACGGTCGCCGCGCTGCGCCGCCTCGGCGTCGAAGCGGTCGGCTTGAAATGGCCGAACGACCTGATCGCCCCCGCCGCGCCGCACCATAACGGCGGCAAACTCGGCGGCGTGCTGACCGAGTTGCGCCGCGAGCACTGCGTAATCGGCATCGGCCTCAATGTTCGTATGCCATCGAGTTCGTGGGGTGATGGTGTGTATGGCGATGATGCGCGCGGCGACGATGTATGCGCCGACAGTATGTACGACGACAATCCGCGCGCCGACTTGGGTTCGCTCGGCTACGACCTCGACCGCGACCATCTCGCCACCGCGGTCATCATCGCCTGCTGCGACTATCTGCCGCGGTTCTGCGCGCGCGGGTTCGCGCAGTTCGTCGAAGAATGGAACGGCTTGAATGTTCACCGCGACCAGTCGGCGTCGGTCGAGTCGGCGGGTGAAGCGATCCGTGGCATCGTGCGCGGCGTGGATTGCACCGGCGCGTTGATCATCGAGTGCGACGGAGCGCGGCGGCGGGTGATTTCGGGCGAAGCGACTCTGCGCGCGGCGCAGGTCACGCCGGCGCAGGTGGCGCGATGAACTTGCTGGTGGACATCGGCAATCGTCGGCTGAAGTGGGCGTTGGTCGAGCGCGCCGACGATTTCGACAGCGATTGCGACAACAAAAACGCCGCCACGCGCGGCGCGATCGAGATCGCCGCCGACGCGCGTCCGGCATTGGCGGCGGCGTGGGCGCATCTTGCCGCGCCGAGTGCGGTGTGGGCGTCTTGCGTCGGCGCGGCGGCGGTCGGGCGGGCGGTGGACGCGCATGCGCGCGCGGCGTGGTCGTTGCGGCCGGTCTTCATCGCCGCGCGGCGGCAACAAGGCGGCGTGGTCAACGGTTATCGCGATCCAGCCGGCCTCGGCGGCGATCGCTGGGCCGCGTTGATCGCGGCGCGCGCGAGGCAAGAGCGCCGCGCAGTGATCGTGATCGACGCGGGCACCGCGGTCACGGTCGATCTGCTCGACGGCGACGGCCGATTCCGCGGCGGCGTGATTCTGCCTGGAGTGCGCGCGATGCAGTCCGCCCTGGCCGCGCGCGCCGCGGGCATCGCCTTCGACGCCGCCGCATCGCTGGATGTGGACGATGCGTCCGCTTTCGACTCCACCGCATCGCCGGACGCGGATGATGCGCTCGCCGTAAACCGCGTCGCGTCGCCGGATGCGAGCCGAGACGATGCGCTCGCCACCGACACTGCCGCGGCGGTCGCGCGCGGCGCGTTGCTGGCGGTGGCTGGCGGCATCGATCAGGCGGTCGTGCGGCAGCGGCGGGCGGCGGGCGAGACCTGCGATGCGCTCGCCACCGGTGGCGACGCCACAGTCATCGCGCCGTTGCTCGCGACCGCGGTCGAGATTGCGCCGCAGTTGGTGTTGCGCGGGCTGGCGGTGATCGCCGAGACCGACGCGGGCCGGTCGAGGGTGGCGCGATGACTGCGCTGAAGTCGGCTGTGGCGTTGCTGTTGCTCGCCAATCTTGCGGTCTATTTGTGGGTCGGCGGCGACGAGTTCGGCGGGGGGAATGCCGCGCCGGCGCGTCCCGACGAGGCGGCGGAGATCAACCAGGAGGGCATGTTGTTGTTGCGCGAAATCCGTCCGCCGCCGTCCGCCGCGCCGGTGGTTGCGCCCGACGACGCGCGCGACGCGTCGGGTGCGCCGGAGAAGCCGTCCGCCGCGTTGGTCGAGGTCGGGCCGGATGCGCGCATCAGCGCGCGGTGCTATCGCATCGGCCCGTTCGCACCGGCGGAGGATTGGGCTGCCGCCGGGCGATGGATGGCGGCGCAACGGCTCGCCTATCGCGCGGTGCGCAGCGAGCGCCGCGAGATGCGCGCGACGCGGGTCTTCCTCGGCCCATTCGAATCGCGCGCCGCCGCCGCGCCCGCGTTGCGTCGCTTGGAGCAGGCGGGCATCGAGCATTATCCGATTTCGCCCGCATCCGACTCGGACGGCGGCGAAGGCGCGGTGCTGTTTTCGGTCGGCTATTTCACCCAGGCGGCGCTGGCTTTGAGGTTCGCCGCGGACTTGCGCGCGCGCGGTTTCGACGCCGCTTCGCGCTCGGAATACCGCGCGGTCGGGCCGTTCGACTGGATGGAGG
>JBPCXC010000147.1:0-2734 GCA_051008875.1 bacterium | reverse complement strand
CGCGGTGACCGTCGCCAGCCGCTCGGCGAGCGACTCGCTGGACGCGGCCAGCCGCGCCTCCTCGGCGCGCGACGCGGTGAGTTGCTCGGTCAGTCCGAGGTTGGCGAGCGTGCTCGCCTGCTGCGCGCTGACGCTGCTGAGCAGCCGGCGGTCGAGGTCGAAGTTGCGCACCATCATGATCACCAGCGCCATCAGGAAGATCATCACGATCACCGTCATGATGTCGGTGAACGACGGCCACACGCTGTCGTCGCCGATGCCGCCGGCGCCGTGGCCGACGCGCAGGTCGATGAAGCCGCCGCGCTCGCGCATCGCTCTATCGGCGCAGGCGGAAGCCTTCCTGCAGCACTTGCAGCAGCGCCGACAACTGCGCGCGCTGCTCGGCGGCGGACTGCTCCTGCGCCGCGCCCAAGCGCGCCAGCGCCGCGGCGATCTCGTCGCCGCCGCTGCGCGCCGACAGCGCCTGCGACGCGTCCAGCAACGCCTGCACCGCGCCCTCGTTCTGCTGCTGCGAGGTGCCGAGGCGCTCGATCAACTCCGACAGCCCGCGCAGACTCTGCGCGTAGTCCACCGCGTCTGCGGCGGCGCGCGGCTGCAGATGCGGCAGCAGCGCGGTCGCGGTCGCCTCTTCGATCTGGCTGAGCAGATAGGTCTGCGCGTCGGTCAACTTGATGTAGAAATAGCCGAACACCAGATAGGCGAGGATCGCGGTCATGGTGGTGGACAGCGCGGTGGACATGCCGAAGATCATGCTGCCAAGCCCGTCGGTCTCGCCGTTGCTTTGGCCAGCGGCGGGCGCGGCGCCGGCGCCGGCGTGGATCATGTCGGCGGCGCCGAGCAGCGACAGCGACAGCGAGATGATGGTGCCGAACACGCCGGTCAGGATCAGCACGTTGTGCACGAACTTGGGAAAACTGTTGCGACTCGACTCCGCCGCCAGCAAGGTCGCGGCGAGCGCGTTGTGGTTGATGTCGGCGCGGCGCGCGCTCAAGTCGCGCACGATGCGGTAGCGCGTCGCCGCGAAGCAGTCCGGCGCGACCTCCAGCAGCGGCTCGCGGTCGTGCGCGAGGTTGTCGAGCAGCCGGGCGACGCCGATCTCCTCGGCGCGGTATTGGAACAATCTCGCCAGCAACGCCGCCAAGCCGCAGAAGAACAACAGCAGGATCGAGCCGTTGATCGCCCAGCCGAGCGCGTTGAGTTGATTGTGAAAATAAACTTGGCGCAACACATCCCACTGCCACGCCACCACCGCGCACAGCAACAGGAACACCGCCAGCATCTGCAGCAGCGCGGTGCGGGTGTATTGACGCGTTCTCGGGGCGGGTGCGGACATGGCGGATTTAAGTAATGCGTTGGGTCGATGCTCGATGTGTTAAGTCGATGCGTTGGATCGCTATGTTAAGGTCGCGGCGCGCGAAAACGAAAGCGCGGACGCTCTCTCGGGCGCGATTGTAGCACTTCCCGCCGCGCCGCCCGCAGGTCATCCAGCGCGCTCATTTGCCGATACAGAACGAGGCGAAGATCAAGCCGAGCAAGTCGTCGCTGCCGACTTCGCCGGTGATCTCGCCGAGCGCGCGCTGGCACGCGCTCAACTCCTCGGCGAGCAACTCGGCGGCGGCGGCGGACTGCGCCAGTTGCGCGAAGGCGGCGTCGAGATGCGCGCCGGCGCGGCGCAGCGCGTCCACATGCCGTTGGCGGGCGATGAATCTGTCGTCGTCGCTGTCGCGGAAGCCGGCGCGGCGTTTGATCAACGCGATCAAGTCGCCCACGCCGTCGCCGCGCAACGCCGACGCCGCAACGTTGTCGTTGTCGTCGCTGCCGTCGTTGCCATCGCCGAACACGCCGGCGGCGCGTCCGCTCAAGTCGATCTTGTTGCGCACCACGCAGACCGGCGCGATCGCCGCGGCGCGTTGGCGCAACGCTTCGACGCAGCAAGCGTCGGCGTCGGCGTCGTCCACCACCAGCAAGATCAAGTCCGCTTGGCGCTGCGCCTCGAGCGCGCGGCGCACGCCTTCGATCTCGATCTCGTCGGCGCCGTCGCGCAGCCCGGCGGTGTCGACGATCTCGACCGGCAGGCCGTCGATCTCGATCCATTGCTCGAGCAAGTCGCGGGTGGTGCCGGGGATTTCGCTGACGATCGCGCGCGGCTGGCGCGACAACGCGTTCAGCAGACTCGACTTGCCAGCGTTCGGCGGACCGGTCAGCACCACCTTCAAGCCGTCGCGCAGCAACCGCCCCTGCCGCGCCGAATCGCGCACTTGCGCGAAGCGATGCTGCAACGCCCGCAGCCGTTGCGTCAGTCGCGCGTCGTCGTCGGTGACTTGGTCGATGCCTTCGTCGGGGAAGTCGATCGCCGCTTCGACCACGACGCGCAACTCGGTCAGTTCGGCGACCAGGTCGTGGATGCGCGCCGAGAACTCGCCTTGCAGCGAATGCATCGCCGAGCGCGCCGCCGCTTCGGTGCCGCTGGCGATCAAGTCGGCGACCGCCTCGGCCTGCGCCAAGTCCAACCGACCGTTGCGATACGCGCGCTCGCTGAACTCGCCCGGACGCGCCAAGCGCGCGCCGAGTTCGAGGCAACGACGCAGCAGCATCTTCATCACCACCGGGCTGCCATGCGCGTGCAACTCGAGCACGTCCTCGCCGGTGTAGCTGTGCGGCGCGGGGAAATACAACGCCAGCCCGCGGTCGATCGCGCGGCCGTCGCCGGCGCGGAAGTCGCACAGGCGCGCAT
>JBPCXC010000146.1:0-4084 GCA_051008875.1 bacterium | reverse complement strand
CGCGAACGGCGTGCTCTTGCGCGAGCCCTTGAAGCCCGAGTTGCCCGCCGACGCCCAGCACAGCGTGTCGCCGTGGCGGTCGGAGATGGTGATGATGGTGTTGTTGAAGGTGGCGTGGATGTGCGCGACGCCTTCGGTCACGTTCTTGCGCACCTTTGCCTTCGTCTTAGTACTAGACTTCTTCTTGCGGGGTTCGCTTTTCGCCATGATCTGGTTCGCGTGTTTGTTCGCGGTTGTGTTTGGTCGCGCGCGGTTATTTCTTGACCGCGCGGCGCGGACCCTTGCGGGTGCGCGCGTTGGTCTTGGTGCGCTGGCCGTTGACCGGCAAGCCGCGGCGATGGCGCAGTCCGCGATACGCGCCCAAGTCCATCAGCCGCTTGATGTTCATCGACACCGCGCGGCGCAGGTCGCCCTCGACTTCGCGGCGCGCGATCTCGGCGCGCAACTTCTCCGCCTGCGCCTCGCTGATGTCCTGCACCTTGGTCGCGCTGTCCACCCCGGCGGCGGCGCAGATGCGGTGCGCGGTCGGACGGCCGATGCCGTAGATGGCGGTCAGGCCGATGCCGATGTGCTTGTGGTTCGGCAGGTTGATGCCGGCGATTCGTGCCACGGGTCGGTCTCGTCAGTCGGGGTGGTTAATAGTGTCGGGGCGCGGATTCGCCGTCGCGGTCGCCGGCGCCGTTTCAAAAGGGCGCGGGATTTTAGCGCAGTCGCGCGGCGGGTTCAACACTGACGGCGACGGCAGCGGTGGCGAAGTCGGACGCATCGGCATCATCCCTGGCGCTGCTTGTGGCGCGGGTCGGTGCAGATGACCCGCACCGTGCGGTGGCGGCGGATGATCTTGCAGTTTCGGCACATTTTCTTGACCGATGCTCTTACTTTCATGACGATTGCCTCGTGGGTTTCTCGTAGGTTAAAACGCGCGCCGCGTCAGCGGATGCCTTGCGGCCGGGTCAGCGATGATTTGCGCAGGATGCTCTCGTATTGCCGCGACATCAGATGCGACTGCACCTGCGAGATCAAGTCCATGGTCACCACCACGATGATCAGCAGCGAGGTGCCGCCGAAGTAGAACGGCACGCTCCACTTGACGATCAGGAACTCGGGGATGAGGCAGACGAAGGTGATGTAGATCGCGCCGACCAAAGTCAGTTTGGAGACGACGTTGTCGATGTACTTGGCGCTTTGCGCGCCCGGGCGGATGCCGGGGATGAAGGCGCCGGAGCGTTTCAGGTTGTCGGCGATCTCGCTCGGGTTGAACACCATCGCGGTGTAGAAGAAGCAGAAGAACACGATCATGCCACCGTACAATAGTGTGTACACCGGCTCGCCGGGCTGCAGCGTGGTCGAGATGTCGCGCAGCCAAGTCATGCCTTCGGCTTGGCCGAACCAACTGCCGAGGCTTGCCGGGAACAGGATCAAACTGGAGGCGAAGATCGGCGGGATGACGCCGGCCATGTTGAGTTTCAGCGGCAGGTGGCTGCTTTGGCCGGCGAGCATCTTGCGCCCTTGCTGGCGCTTGGCGTAGTTGACCGCGATGCGCCGCTGGCCGCGCTCGACGAACACCACGAAGTAGGTCACCGCCATCGCGCCGACGAACAGCGCGAGCACGCCGAGCGGCGAGAACGCGCCGGTGCGCGCCAACTCCAGCGTGCCGGCGACCGCCGACGGCAGCCCGGCGACGATCGAGCCGAAGATGATCAGCGAGATGCCGTTGCCGATGCCGCGCTCGCTGATCTGCTCGCCGAGCCAGACCAGGAACATCGTGCCGGCGGTCAGCGACGCCGCGGTGGTGATCTTGAAGCCCAAGCCCGGAATCAGGATGACCGGGCTGCCGCCGACCTGCTGCCCCTCGACCGCGACCGCGATGCCGATGCCCTGGAACAGCGCGAGCACGACGGTGAAGTATCGGGTGTATTGGGTGATCTTGCGCCGCCCGGACTCGCCCTCCTTCTTCAACTGCTCGAGGCGCGGCACCACCGCGGTCATCATCTGCATGATGATCGACGCCGAGATGTACGGCATCACGCCGAGCGCGAGGATCGACAAGCGGCTGAGCGCGCCGCCGGAGAACATGTTGAAGACCTGCACGATCGAGCCCTGGGTCTGCGCGAACAACGCGGCGATGGCGGTCGGATCGACCCCCGGCACCGGCACATGCGCGCCGATGCGAAACACCACCATCGCGCCGAGCACGAACAAGATGCGCTGCTTCAACTCGGAAAGATTCCCGAGCATCCCCGGCGATGTTATGCCTGCGCGCGCCATTAGTTCTTCTCCTCGCCGTCGTTCATCTCGGCGGAATCGACGACAACGTTGTCGGCAGAATCGCCAGCGTCATCGACGGCGGCGTTCTTTGGCGCGGCGCCGACGTTATCGGTTGCGGTGTCATCGGCGACGGCGTTCTTCGACGCGACCTTTGCACTCGCGTCGTCCTTCCCTTTCCCGCTTTTCTTCGCCGCGTCATCGGCGACGACGTTATCGGTTGCGGTGTCATCGCCAGCGACGGCGTTGTTCGACGCCGCTTTTACACTCGCGTCATCCTTGCCTTTCCCGCCTTTCTTCGACGCATCGTCATCGGCGGGCGAGTCCTCGACCACGCCGCCGGCTTGTTCGATCGCGGCGCGCGCGCCGGCGGTGGCTTTGATCCCACGCAGGGTCACCGCGCGGGTGATCTCGCCGGAGCGGATCGCCTTGGCACGGGTGATGTGCAAGCCGATCACGCCCGCCTTTTGCAACGACTGCAGGTCCACCACGTCGCCGTCCACCTTGGCGAGTTCATGCAGCCGGATCTCGGCGGTGTGCGCGTTCACCCGCGAGCGGAAGCCGCGCTTCGGCAGGCGTCGCTGCAGCGGCATCTGGCCGCCCTCGAAGCCGACCTTGTGATAGCCGCCGGAGCGCGATTTCTGCCCTTTGTTGCCGCGACCGGAGGTGCCGCCGCGACCGGAGCCGGTGCCGCGACCGACGCGCTTGCGCGCGCGCTTCGCGCCCGGCGCGGGCTTGATGGTGTTCAGTCGCATGTCGGTTCTCGCATCGAATCTTTCATCGCATCGCTTTGGTCGCACCGCACGAAGGCGCGCGGCGTCATTGCGCCGCCTCGCACTTCACCATATACGCGATCTTGTTGATCATCCCGCGGTTCTGCGGGGTGTCGATCACCTCGACGGTCTGGTGCATGCGCCGCAGCCCGAGCCCGCGCGCGCAGGCTTGGTGCCGCTTCAGGCGGCCGTGCAGACTGCGCACCAGAGTCACGCGCAGAGTCGAGGTCGGTTGAGTCGCCATCGTCGTTTCGTCGTCGTCGTTTCGTCGTCGTTTCGCCGTCGTCGCCTAGCGCAGTTCCGCGACCGACTTGCCGCGCTTGCTGGCGATGTGGCGCGGGCTGCGCATCGTCTGCAACGCTTGTATCGTCGCGCGGATGACGTTGACCGGATTGGTCGTGCCGATCACCTTGGCGAGCACGTTCTGCACGCCGACCGCCTCGAACACCGCGCGCATCGCGCCGCCGGCGATGATGCCGGTGCCTTCCGACGCCGGGCGCAGCATCACCCGCGCCGCGCCGTGGCGGCCGTTCATCGGGTATTGTAGCGTGCCGCCGCGCAGGTTCGCCTTGAACATGTTGCGGCGCGCGTCCTCCATCGCCTTTTGCACCGCCACCGGCACTTCGCGCGCCTTGCCACGCCCCATGCCGACGCGGCCCTCGCCGTCGCCGACCACGGTCAGCGCGGAGAAGCCGAAGATGCGTCCGCCCTTGACCACCTTGGAGACGCGGCGGACATCAATCAGTTGCTCCTGGAAGTTGTCCTTGCGCGCGCCGTCGCGCTCTCTCGGCTTAGCCATTCGCTTCGCTCCCTTTCGTTATCGTCGTTGTCATCGTCGTCGTCATTAGAATTGCAGCCCGCCTTCGCGCGCGGCTTCGGCGAACGCCTTGATGCGGCCGTGGTAGCGGAAGCCGGAGCGGTCGAGGGCGACGCGCTCGATGCCGGCGTCCTTCGCGCGCTGCGCCAGCAGTTTGCCGATCGCGCCGGCGGCTTCGGCGTTGCCGCCGTGCTTGAGTTGCTTGCGAAGATTAGGGTCGAGCGTGGAC
>JBPCXC010000145.1:0-2803 GCA_051008875.1 bacterium | reverse complement strand
AAAAAAACGCCCGGAGCGTTTTTTCGCGAGCATAGCGAGCCCGAAGGGCGCGTATCAGGATGATACGAGCAATGACGAGGGGGAAGGTTTTTACGGTAATGGCGGCAAAGAAAACGGGGCGTTCATTCTGTTGGCGTAGCGCGCGAAAAACGCGCTCACTTAAAACCGCCCGGCTCAACCAGCGATGTACTGCTCCAGTTGATCGATCGTGTATTGCTGCTCCTTGATCACCGCCTTGACCAGATCGCCGATCGAGATGATGCCGATCACGCGGGCGTCCTCGACCACCGGCAGGTGGCGGAAGCGGTGCTCGGTCATCATCGCCATGCAGTTCGCCACGTTGTCGTCGCGCGTGGTGGTCATCACCTCGCGCGTCATCACCTCGCGCATCAGCGTGCCGTCCGGCGAGCGATCCTCCAGCACCACCTTGCACGCGCAGTCGCGCTCGCTGAACACGCCGACCATGCGCCCGCCGTCGATCACCAGCACCGCGCCGATGCCCTTTTGCGCCATCAGCCGAATCGCGTCGCGCACCGACTGATCCGATCTGACGCTCCAAACCTCGCCGCCGCGCTGCGCCAGGATGTCGTTGATCTTGGTGTTCATGCCGCGTAAGCGCTCACGCCGCCAGCCAGCGTTCGACTTCGCGCTGCGCCGAGAAGATCGGCCGGCTGTCGAAGGCGAAGGTGTTGTGGAAGTATTCGTCGCAGGTGTCGGACTGGCTGTACTGCGCTTGGTAATGCGCTTGGTTGGCGCAGATTTCGCGCAGCGCGTCGGCCAGCGCGTCGACGTCGCGGGCGTCGTTGTATAGGCCGAAACTCGCGCGCACCATGCCGCGGTGCAGCTCCGCCAGCGCCTCCAACTCCTCGTTGCTCAAGCCGTCCATCTGCTCGCCCAAGTCGTCGGCGATCATCTCGCGCACATACGGGTGCGCGCAGAAGCAGGCGTTGCGCACCGCGATGTTGAAGTAGTCGTTGAGGATCGCCGCGGTCAGCGAGTGGTGCATGCCGCGGATGTTGATCGAGATCGCGCCGGCGCGGCGGCACTTCGCGGTGTCGGACTCGCCGTACACCACCACGCCGTCGATCGCGCTCAACTTCTCGACCGCGCGGTTGATCAGCAGCGTCTCCTCGGCGTCGATGTGCTCCATGCCGATGCGCTTGAGCGCGCACAGCACGGTCGCCATGGCGATCGCGCCGACGATGTTCGGCGTGCCGGCCTCCTCGCGGTCGGGGAACTTGTCGGTGGACAGGTAGCGGTCGAGATAGACGTCGTCCACCATGCCGCCGCCGACCTCGTCCGGCTCGACCCCGGCGAACAAGTCGAGCCGCGTGACCACCGCGCCCGGCGACGACGGCGCGTAGATTTTGTGCCCCGACAGGCAGACGATGTCGAGGTCGCGCGCCGGGTCGTCGTGGCCGCTCATTTGGATCGGCACATGCGCCGCCATCTGCGCCGCATCGACCACGATCAGCGCGCCGTGGCGATGCGCCAACTCGGCGATGTCGTGGATCGGATTGACGATGCCGGTGACGTTGGAGACGCCGGTGACCGAGATGTAGTTGACCCGCCCGGCGTGCTCGACCAGCGCCGCCTCGATGCGCGCGACGTCGGCGCAGCCGAAGCCGCTCTCGGTCACCTTGACCGGCACATGCACCACCTTGGCGAAGTTCTTGCGATGCGGCAGGTCGTTGGAGTGATGCTCCATCACCGTGGTGATGACCACGTCGCGCTCCGGCCACTTGCGCGCCATCGTGCGCGCCACGCGGTTGACCCCGCCGGTGGTGCCGCTGCCGACGAAGAAGCAGCCGTAGGTCTGCGCGTCGGCGTTGACGAACTCGAGCACCATGTCATGCGCCCAGGCGAACTCGCGCGACGACAGTTTGGCGTTGAAGTGCGCGTTGCTGTGGGTGTTGGCGTAGTGCGGCAGGTACTTGTTGACCACATCGCGCACGATGCCCAACTGCAGCGTGCTGGCGGTGCTGTCGAGATAGATGCGCCGCGTCTTCTCGCCGGTGGCGAGTTGGTACTGGACTTCCAGTCCGGTCGCGCTGGCTTTGAGTTTCTCCAGCATCTTCTGCCGCTGCGCGGCGCTTAGGTCTCGGTCGGAGGCTTCGGGCATGGAATGGTCTCGGTGGTGTTTGCGCGATTAACCGCGCGAATCATCGGTCAAGCGCGCGATCATTTTCGGTGCCATTTTCAGCGGAGCGTCCGCCGCGTTCAACCGGTCGCGCGCGTGGATTATTGTATAACAGATTGGCGCCGCCCGCGGTCCGCGCGCGCGGCGCGAATCGTGCTAAAATCGCCGCGCACGAGGTCGTTTCCGCCCGCGCCCATCTTGGCGTGGCGCCGCGCATCGGCCGCCGACGCATCCTTCGACTCCCGCCGCCCCGGACTTCCATTGAGCGCGCCGCAGCCTCCCGCCGAAGCCCTGCGATACAGCGACAGCGGCGTCAGCATCGACGCCGGCAACGCGCTGGTCGAGCGCATCAAGCGCGTCGCCGCGCGCACCCACGGCCCGCAGGTGCTCGCCGGACTCGGCGGCTTCGGCGCGCTGTACGAACTGCCGCTGACGCGCTACCAAAAGCCGGTGCTGGTGTCCGCCGCCGACGGCGTCGGCACCAAGTTGAAACTGGCGACGCAACAGTCGCGCCACGGCGACATCGGCAGAGACGTGGGGGCGAGGGGAGGCAAAGACGGCATCGACGGCGGAGCAGAGCCGAGGGAGGTCATCGACGACGTAGCAACAGGCGCGCGCGAGCGGCGCAAAGCCGAAGCGGTCAGCGGCGGCATCGCGCGCGGC
>JBPCXC010000144.1:0-40366 GCA_051008875.1 bacterium | reverse complement strand
TTTTTCGCGAGCGAAGCGAGCCCGTAGGGTGAGTATCAGGGACGATACGAACAATCCACACTTGCGCAAGCAAGTGATGCAAGCCAACGGCTTGCTTTCTTTTGGTGATGGCGAAGGGTGAGCGCGGGGTATGCTGAAAGGCGAAAAGAGATTTTCGCTCGCATCAAAAGCCAGCAGGGCTTCGCCCTGCCTCACTCGCTGCCGCGAGCGATGGATTCCCGCTCAACAAACTGCGGGAATGACGGCGGGGGATGGTTTTTGCGGGAATGGCACCGCTGGTGGCGGCGCGTTTATTCCGTTAGCGTAGCGCGTCCGAAGGGCGCGCTCACTTCCGCGGCGCGCGGCGCAATCGGTGCGCCCGAATCCTTGACGCAAGCGGCGGCGGCCAATAGAATCCACCGACGTCGCGAATCGAAGCCGTCGTCCGCGCTGGGCGTTTGTCGTCGTCCGTGCGACACCCGCTTGCTAAGCGAGTCGCTTTGAGCCGACGCAAACCGAATCCGCATCCCCAACCACCGCCGACCATGCTGACCGACTATTTCCCGATCCTGCTGTTCATCGCGGTCGGCCTCGGCATCGGCGCGGTGGCGATCGCCGCCGGCAAGGCGTTGGCGCCGAGCAATCCGTATGACGACAAGTTGTCGCCGTATGAATGCGGCTTCGAGGCGTTCGAGGATTCGCGCATGAAGTTCGACGTTCGCTACTACTTGGTGGCGATCCTGTTCATTATTTTCGATCTCGAGATCGCGTTCCTGTTCCCGTGGGCGATCGCGCTGGATGAAATCGGCGCGTTCGGCTTCTGGGCGATGATGATCTTCCTCGCCGTGCTGGTGGTGGGGTTCATCTACGAATGGAAGAAGGGCGCGCTCGAGTGGGAGTGATTCGATGGCGCTTGAAGGCACCTTGCGCGAAGGCTTCGCCACCGCGCGGCTGGACGAACTGATCAACTGGGCGCGCACCGGCTCGATGTGGCCGATGTCGTTCGGCCTCGCCTGCTGCGCGGTCGAGATGATGCAGGCCGGCGCGTCGCGCTACGACCTCGACCGCTTCGGCGTGATGTTCCGCCCGAGCCCGCGCCAGTCCGACGTGATGATCGTCGCCGGCACCTTGACCAACAAGATGGCGCCGGCGCTGCGCCGCGTGTACGACCAGATGGCCGAGCCGCGCTGGGTCATCTCGATGGGCTCGTGCGCCAACGGCGGCGGCTACTACCACTACTCCTACTCGGTGGTGCGCGGCTGTGACCGCATCGTGCCGGTGGATGTGTACGTCCCCGGCTGCCCGCCGACCGCCGAAGCGCTGATCTACGGAATCCTGCAGTTGCAGCAGAAGATCAAGAAGACCAACACGATCGCGCGGGCGGCGAATTCATAATGCTGAACATTCGGTCGGTAAATCACATCGGCATCCGCATACGGGAAAAAACTCGCTCCATCGATTTTTACCGGTCGCTCGGGTTCGCCTACGAACACAGCGACGGGTTTGAACAAGGACATCCGATTGTTATGCGTCATCCAAGCGGCGTGGTTTTGAACTTGCTCGGACCTGCGAACGGAAATTTCGACACCAACATCTTAATGGACGCGAACGAAAAACACACCGGCATCACGCACTTCGCCATGACCGTCGCCGACCTCGACGACGCCAAGGCAACGCTCGAATCCAAAGGCATCGCGCTGACCGGCGCATTCAGTTTCGGCGGCATGTCGGCGGTCTTTATCCGCGACCCCGACCGAAACGTAATCGAACTCGACGCGTATGGCGCCGACTGCAAAACCGAAATGGAACAATACGCCGAACACCCGTGACCGCCATGAACGCAACCGAGATTAACGACCGCTTGCCCGACTGGCTCGGCGATGCGTTGCTCGCGCAAATCATCGCGCGCGCCGCGTAGCCGCGATCGAAATGGACGCCGGTCGCTATCACATTTCGCTGCGCGCTCTGCACTGGCTGATGGCGCTCGGCTTCGCGTTCATGTGGAGTTGCGGTTATACGATGACGACTTGGGTCGAGGACGACTCGCCGCTGGAGGAGTTGTTGTTTAGTCTGCACATTTCGGTCGGCGTAACTTTGCTGTTGTTGCTGGTGTTTCGCATCGCGTTTCGGCTGCGTCATTCCGCGCCGTCGTTGCCGCCGGAAATCCCGCGCGCGGAGCAAGTCGGCGCCGCCCTCGGTCATCTCGGTTTGTATTTGCTGCCGGCGTTCATCATCGCCGTCGGCTGGGCGGAGACCGATTTCGGCGGTCACGGCGTCAACTGGTTCGGCGTGTCGATGCCGACGGTGTTCGCGCCGCGCGAAACGATGTTCGGCGTCAACTTGGAGGACACGCTCGCCTTGGTGCATAAATGGGCGGCATACGGCATGCTGACTTTGGCGCTCGTCCATGTCGCCGCGGTCGCCAAGCACCGCTGGCTGGACCGGCATGATGTGTTGCGCCGAATCACGCTCGGCCGCGAATCCTGATTCAACCGGCGCGATTCAATCGACGCATGAGTCCATCCCAACTCAACGACCGCTTGCCCGGCTTGCTCGGCGATGCGTTGATTTCGCGCACGATCGCGCTCGGCGAGGTCGCGTGCGAGATCGAGCCTTCGCGGATCGTCGAAGTCTGCGTTGCATTGCGCGACGATCCCGATCTGCGCTTCGCGTCGTTGATCGATCTGTGCGGCGTGGACTATGGTGCGTGGGGCGAGTCGGAGGCGATCGAGACCGGCATCGGCGGACCGTCGGCGGAGTCGGTGGTGGCGGCGAAGCCGGTGCAGGATGGCACGCGTTTCGCGGTGGTCTATCATCTGTTGTCGCTGCAGCGCAACGTGCGGCTGCGGCTGCGCGTGTCGAGCGACGACGACGCGCCGTCGTTCGCCTCGGTGACCGAGGTGTGGCCGGCGGCGAACTGGTATGAGCGCGAGGCGTTCGACTTGTTCGGCATCCTGTTCGACGGCCATCCCGACCTGCGCCGGCTGCTGACCGACTACGGCTTCATCGGCCACCCGTTCCGCAAGGACTTCCCGCTGTCCGGCGAAGTCGAAATGCGCTACGACGAGGCACAAGGACGAGTCATCTATCAACCGGTCACGATCGAGCCGCGCACACTGGTGCCGCGCACGATCGGCGAGGATGCGTTCGGCGCCGCCAATCGCCCGACGACGAATGGCGGCGAAGACGACGCGCGCGATGGCTGAGCACGATGGCTGAAATCCGCAACTACACGATGAACTTCGGTCCGCAGCATCCGGCCGCGCATGGCGTGCTGCGCGTGATCATGGAGATGGACGGCGAGGTCATCGAGCGTTGCGATCCGCACATCGGGCTGCTGCATCGCGCCACCGAGAAACTGGCGGAGTCGAAGCCGTACAACCAGAGCATCGGCTATATGGATCGGCTCGACTATGTATCGATGATGTGCAACGAGCACGCCTATGTGCTCGCCATCGAGAAGATGATCGGCGTCGCGCCGCCGTTGCGCGCGCAGTACATCCGCGTGATGTTCGACGAGATCACGCGCATCTTGAATCACTGCCTGTGGCTCGGCGCGCACGCGCTCGACATCGGCGCGATGACGGTGTTCCTGTACTGCTTCCGCGAGCGCGAGGACTTGATGGACTGCTACGAGGCGGTCAGCGGCGCGCGCATGCACGCCACCTACTATCGCCCCGGCGGAGTCTATCGCGATCTGCCCGACGCGATGCCGCAACACGCGGTCAACGCGCGCTTCTCGCAAGCCGAAACGCGCGAGCGAAACCGCGACCGCGAAGGCTCGCTGCTCGACTTCATCGAAGCCTTCACCGAGCGATTCCCCGGCTGCGTGGACGAATACGAAACGCTGCTGTCGGACAACCGCATCTGGAAGCAGCGCACCGTCGGCATCGGCGTGGTCGAGCCGGAGCGCGCGATGGCGCTCGGCTTCTCCGGACCGATGCTGCGCGGCTCCGGGGTCGAATGGGACTTGCGCAAGAAGCAGCCGTACGCGGCCTATCGCGAAATGGACTTCGACATCCCGGTCGGCGTCAACGGCGATAGCTACGACCGCTACCTGGTGCGCGTCGAGGAGATGCGCCAGTCCAACCGCATCGTCCGCCAATGCATCGACTGGCTGCGCGCCAACCCCGGCGAGATCATGGCCGACCACGGCAAACTCGCGCCGCCGCCGCGCGAACAGATGAAGGGCGACATGGAAGCGCTGATCCACCACTTCAAGTTGTTCACCGAAGGCTACTGCATCCCCGCCGGCGAAGCATACGCCGCGATCGAGCATCCCAAGGGCGAGTTCGGCATCTACCTCATTTCCGACGGCGCCAACAAACCCTATCGCTGCAAAATCCGCGCGCCCGGCTTCGCCCACTTGGCCGCGCTCGACGAAATGACCCGCGGCCACATGCTCGCCGACATGGTCGCCATCATCGGCTCGCAAGACATCGTGTTCGGAGAGATTGATCGCTGATGTCCGCTGGTCTTTTTTCCGCCATGCGGCGTTGCGCCGCCTCGCGCGCTCGGTTGCGTATATTTATACGCGCCCTCGCTCCCTCGTTGCGCGCCTTGCCTGACGAAAAAAATCCTGCGCTAGGGATTTGGATGGTCGCGATGCGCGTTGCGCCGCCGTCACCACCCGCGGTCACCTCCGCATCGCCGCCCGCCGTCATTGCGCGTATCGTCCCTGATACGCGCCCTTCGGGCTCGCTGACGCTCGCGAAAAATCGCTCCCGGCGATTTTTTCCCGCGACCACCTCCCCGCCGTCATTCCCGCAGTCTGTTGAGCGGGAATCTCTTTTTCTTTTCGCCATGCACCACCTCGCTCGCTCGTTGCGTTTTCTTAACCATCATGTTGTCTAACGAATCCCTCGCCGAGATCGAGCGCGAATGCGCGAAGTATCCGACGCAGCGACGGCAGTCGGCGTTGCTGGCGGCGTTGCGCATCGCGCAGGACGAGCACGGCTGGCTCGGCGGCGCGTTGATCGAGCGCGTCGCCGAGGTGATCGGCGTGCCGTCGGTGCGCGCGTACGAAGTCGCCACGTTCTATTCGATGTACGACTTGGCGCCGGTCGGCGCGCACAAGATCAACGTGTGCACCAACATCTCGTGCATGCTGCGCGGCTGCGACGAGATCGTCGCGCACCTGAAGCGCAAACTCGGCATCGACTTCGGCGAGACCACGCCGGACGGTCGGTTCACGCTGAAGGAAGTCGAATGCCTCGCCGCCTGCGCCAACGCGCCGATGATGCAGATCGGCCGCGACTATCACGAAGACCTGACGCCGCAGCGAGTCGATGAGATCATCGCCAGCCTGTCGCCGTCGTCGTCACCGTCGCAAGAAGGAGAGCGCGCATGACCACTTGCGACACCATGCGCGCCTGCGCCGATGTCTGCTTTCCGAGCGAGCACGAGCGGTGCTGGACGCTCGACGCGTATGCCGCCGCCGGCGGCTATCTCGCGTTGGAGAAAATCCTGCGCGAGCGGATCGATCCGGCGGCGATCATCGATGCGATCAAGGCCTCCAACTTGCGCGGGCGCGGCGGCGCCGGCTTTCCGCCGGGGATCAAGTGGAGTTTCATGCCGCGCTCGGCGCCGGGGCAGAAGTATGTGGTGTGCAACTCCGACGAAGGCGAGCCGGGCACCTGCAAAGACCGCGACATCATGCGCTACAACCCGCACGCGCTGATCGAAGGCATGGCGATCGGCGGCTATGTGATGGGCGCGAGCGTCGGCTACAACTACATCCGCGGCGAGTTCTGGGAGCCGTATCAGCGCATGGAGGCGGCGCTCGCCGAAGCGCGCGGCGCCGGGCTGCTCGGCGACGACTTGTTCGGCTCCGGCTTCGACTTCCAACTGCACAACCATCTCGGCGCCGGCGCGTACATCTGCGGCGAGGAGACCGCGCTGCTCGAGTCGCTCGAAGGCAAGAAAGGGCTGCCGCGATTCAAGCCGCCGTTCCCCGCGGCATACGGCTTATACGGCAAGCCGACCACGATCAACAACACCGAATCATTCGCCTCGGTGCCGGCGATCCTGCGCGCCGGTCGCGTCGCGCCGGGCGACGGCTGGATGACCGGCGAATGGTTCCGCGATCTTGGAGTCGCCAACGCCGGCGGCGTCAAGATCTTCTCGGTCACCGGCCATGTCGAGCGGCCGGGCAACTACGAGATCAACATGGGCACGCCGTTTCGCGACTTGCTGGCGATGGCCGGCGGGGTGTGGAAAGGACGCCAACTCAAGGCGGTCATCCCCGGCGGCTCGTCGGTGCCGGTGCTGCCGGCGGAGATCATCATCGACGCCACGATGGACTACGACTCGCTGCAGCAATGCGGCTCGGCGGTCGGCGCCGGCTCGGTCATCGTCATGGACGAGACCACCGACATGCCGTTGATGCTCGAGCGCATCGCCTATTTCTACTTCGAGGAATCCTGCGGCCAATGCACGCCGTGCCGCGAAGGCACCGGCTGGCTGTACCGAATGCTGCGCCGCATCAACCGCGGCCAAGCGAGTATGCGCGACCTCGACACCTTGCTCGACGTCGCCAACCGCATCGAAGGCCGCACCATCTGCGCGCTCGGCGACGCCGCGGCGTGGCCGGTGCAAAGTTTCCTCAAGCACTTCCGCCACGAGTTCGAAGATAAGATCGAACGCGCGCAGGAGACCGCCGATGCCGCCTGACGCGACGACCAAGTCTGCGCCGAACGAGTCCGCGCTGCCGAAGGCGTCCGTCGCCATCGAAGTCAACGGCCGGCGCATCGAAGCCGTGCCCGGCGAGATGTTGATCGCGGCGACCGATCGCGCCGGCATCTACATCCCGCGATTCTGCTATCACCATACGTTGTCGATCGCGGCCAACTGCCGCATGTGCCTGGTCGATGTCGAGAAGGCGCCGAAGCCGCTGCCGGCGTGCGCCACGCCGGTCGCCGACGGCATGGTGGTGCGCACCCATTCCGAACTCGCGCGCGAAGCGCAGCAAGGCACGCTCGAGTTCCTGCTGATCAACCACCCGCTCGACTGCCCGGTGTGCGACCAAGGCGGCGAATGTCCGCTGCAGGATCAAGCGATGGGCTACGGCAGCGAAGACTCGCGCTTTCGCGAACGCAAACGCGCGGTCGCGAGCCACGACATCGGACCGCTGGTGGCGACCGAGATGACTCGCTGCATCCACTGCACCCGCTGCGTCCGCTTCGGCGAGGAGATCGCCGGCGCGATGGAAATGGGCATGCCCGGACGCGGCGAGGCGGCGCACATCGCCACCTTCCTCAACCGCTCGGTCGACTCCGAAGTGTCCGGCAACATGATCGACCTGTGCCCGGTCGGCGCGCTCACTTCCAAGCCGTATCGCTTCGCCGCGCGCGCGTGGGAACTGGCGAGTCATCGCGGCGTAAGCCCGCACGACTGCGTCGGCGCGAACCTCGCGATCCAAACCTTGCGCGACCGCGTCGAGCGCGTGCTGCCGCGCGACAACGAACAAGTCAATCAATGCTGGCTGGCCGACCGCGACCGCTATAGTTACGAATCGATCAACAGCGAACGACGCCTGACTGCGCCGATGATTTGCGACAACGGCGAATGGAAACAAGCGTCGTGGGAGAGCGCGCTGGCGCGCGCGCGCGACGGCTTGCGCGCGGCGATCGAGTCCGGCGGCGACGACCAACTCGGCGTTTTGGCCGGCGGCTGCGCGACGCTGGAGGAATACCACTTGCTGCAGAAACTCGCGCGCGCGCTCGGCTGCGACAACATCGATCACCGCCTGCAGCAATGCGACTTCCGCGACGACGGTTTTGCGCAAGCGCGGCCCGGATCGGAGTTGCCGATCGCCGACTACGATCGCGTGCGCGCCGCGTTATTGGTCGGCTCGAACTTGCGCAAAGAACAACCGCTGCTGGCGTTGCGACTGCGCGCGGCGACGCGACCGATGAGTCACGACTCCGGCGCGCGCGTGCACTGCATCAACCCGCTCGCGTATGAGCAGAACTTCGCCGCGCGCACGTTGGCGGCGGGCGCCGAGTTGCCGGCGCATCTCGCCGCGGTCGCCGCCGCCGTCGCCGGCGCGCGCGACCACGAACTGCCCGACGACATTCGCCGATGGGTGAACGGTGACGACGAACACGATCATCACCACGCGATCGCGCGCGACTTAATCGACGCCGGCGACGGCGCGATCATCGTCCTCGGCGCGTTGGCGCAGCAGCATCCGGACGCCAGCGTGCTGCGCGCGATTGCGCGCTGGATTCGCGGCGCGACCGGCGCGCGCTTATGCGTCTTGCCGCCGGGCAACGGCGTCGCCGCATGGCGCGCGAACTGCCTGCCGCGCGCGAGCGATTCGTCGCGCCGCGGACGCGATGCGGCGGCGATGATCGCCGAGCCGCGGCGCGCGTACTTGCTGCTCGCGACCGAGCCCGAACTCGACGGCATCGACGGCGCTTCGTGCGCGCGCGCGCTGCGCGACGCCGAGTTGGCGGTGCGCATCGCCGCGTATCGACCGCCGCCGGACGCCGCCGTCGCGCGCGCCGAGGTGCTGTTGCCGATGGCGGCGTTCGCCGAGACCGCCGGCACCTACATCAACTGCGAAGGCCGCGCGCAGCAAGCGATGGCGGCGGCCTCGCCGCGCGGCGAGTCGCGTCCGGGCTGGAAGATCCTGCGCGTGCTCGGCAACTTCCTCGACTTGCCCGGCTTCGACCAAGTGTCGCTGCGCGAAGTCACCGACGAGATCGCGCTCGACGCGACCGACGACGGCGACGACGATGAAGCGTGGTCGATTCCATCGCCGCGCGGCGACAACGATAACGACAACGACGACGCCGTCCGCCGACTCCTCGATGTGCCGATGTATCGCGGCGACATGATCGTGCGCAACGCGTCGGCGTTGCAGCGCACCGCCGACAATCCGCCGCCGACCGCGCGCATGCGACAGGCGATGATCGACCGCCTCGGACTCGCCGACGGCGACGAAGTTGTGGTGCGCAACGGCGCCGGCGACGACGACGACGGCGTCGCGCGCTTGGCGTTGCGCGCCGACGCGCGCGTGCCGCATGGCTGCGTCTATGTCCCCGCCGGCCACGCGCAGACCGCGCCGCTCGGCGCGCACGGCGCGGTCACGCTGGAGCGCGCGCGATGATTCGCGAACTGTTCTTCAACCTCACCGCGTGGCTGCCGCACGCCCTGCAGTTCGCGCTGTGGACGCTGGCGAAGATCGTCGCCATCGTCGCGCCGCTGATGCTGTGCGTCGCGTATTTCACCTTCGCCGAGCGCAAGTTGATCGGCTACATGCAAGTGCGCGTCGGTCCCAACCGAGTCGGTCCGCGCGGCTGGCTGCAGCCGATCGCCGACGCGCTCAAGTTGCTGATGAAGGAGGTCATCGTCCCCGACCGCGCCAACCGCGGCTTGTTCCTGATGGCGCCGATGCTGGCGATCGCGCCGGCGCTGGCGGCGTGGGCGGTGGTGCCGTTCAGCGACCAACTGGTGCTCGCCGACATCGACGCCAGTCTGCTGTACATCCTCGCGCTGACCTCGATGGGCGTGTATGGCGTGATCGTCGCCGGCTGGGCGTCGAACTCGAAGTACGCGTTCCTCGGCGCGATGCGCTCGGCGGCGCAGATCGTGGCGTATGAGATCGCCATGGGCTTCGCCCTGGTCGGCGTGCTGATGGTCGCCGGCAGCCTCAACCTGCGCGAGATCGTGCTGAACCAGTCCGGCGGCGCGCTGCAATGGTATTGGCTGCCGCTGCTGCCGCTGTTCGTGGTCTATTTCATCGCCGGCGTGGCCGAGACCAACCGCTCGCCGTTCGACGTCGCCGAGGGCGAGTCGGAGATCGTCGCCGGCTTCCACGTCGAGTATTCCGGCATGGCGTTCGCGGTGTTCTTCCTCGCCGAATACGCCAACATGATCCTGATCGCCGCGCTCACCGTGCTGATGTTCCTCGGCGGCTGGCTGCCGCCGGCGCCGGTCGCGCCGTTCACTTGGATCCCGCCGCTGCTGTGGTTCGGCATCAAGACTTCGCTGGTCGCGTTTTTCTTCCTGTGGTTCCGCGCGACCTTCCCGCGCTACCGCTATGATCAAATCATGCGCCTCGGCTGGAAGGTGCTGATCCCGATCACGCTGGTGTGGATCGTCGTCATCGGCGTGGCGAAGTTCCACACTCCGTTCGGCGCGTTCTTCGCGTAAGCGCGCGCGACACCACCAACGACACGACGAACGATACGACCGAGGCTGACATGCGCATCGACTTCAAGCGGCTGTACCGAACCTTCACCCTGGCGGAGTTGCGCCGCGGCATGTTCCTCACCGGGCGGCGGTTGTTCAGCCGCAAGATCACGATCCTGTATCCGCAGGAGAAGACGCCGAAGTCGCCGCGGTTTCGCGGGCTGCACGCGCTGCGCCGCTACGCCAACGGCGAGGAGCGCTGCATCGCGTGCAAGTTGTGTGAGGCGGTCTGCCCGGCGCTGGCGATCACGATCGACTCCGAGGAGCGCGCCGACGGCACGCGCCGCACCACGCGCTACGACATCGATCTGTTCAAGTGCATCTACTGCGGCTTCTGCGAGGAGGCGTGCCCGGTCGACTCGATCGTGCTGACCGACATCCACGAGTTCCACATGGAGCGCAACGACGAGCGTTGGATCGACAAGCAAGGGCTGCTCGAGATCGGCGACCGCTACGAAGCCGAGATCGCCGACGCGCGCCGACAAGACGCGCCGTATCGGTGACCGCGCGCTTCGCCACCGTTCGCCTCGCAACTTAAGTCGTCGGCATGACCTTCCTGCAGTTCGCATTCTATTTCTTCAGCGCGACGCTGGTGCTGGCGGCGGCGATGGTGGTGCTGATCCGCAATCCGGTCAAGGCCGCGCTGTTCCTGGTGCTGGCGTTCTTCAGCGCGGCTTGCGTGTGGATCACATTGGAGGCCGAGTTCCTCGCCATCGTGCTGGTGCTGGTGTATGTCGGCGCGGTGATGGTGTTGTTCCTGTTCGTGGTGATGATGCTCGACATCAACCTCGCCGAGATGCGCGCCGGCTTCACCCGCTATCTGCCGGTCGGCAGCGTGGTCGCGGTGCTGCTGGCGGTCGAGATCGCGCTGCTGCTGGCGCGCGCGTTCTCGCCGCAGCGCTTCACCAACCCGCCGCTGCGCGCCGACGGCCACAGCAACACGCGCGTGCTCGGCGAGCAGTTGTACACCGACTACGTCTATCCGTTCGAGATCGCCGCGCTGATCCTGCTGGTGGCGATCATCGCCGCGATCGCGCTGACCATGCGCCCGCGCACCGACACCAAACGCATCGATCCGGCTAGCCAAGTCATGGCGCGACGCGAGGATCGCCTGCGCATCGTTAAGATGAAGTCGGCGGGTGAAGAGGGCGACGACGACGGCGAAGCGAATCGTAACGACGGCGTCGAAACGAATCGCGACGTCGGCGGCGCCGGAGGTCCGGCGACATGATCCCGCTGTCGCATTACCTCGCCCTCGGCGCGATCCTGTTCGCCATCAGCGTGGTCGGCATCTTCCTCAACCGCAAGAACGTGGTCATCCTGCTGATGGCGATCGAGTTGCTGCTGCTCGCGGTCAACATCAACTTCGTCGCCTTCTCGCACTTCCTCGGCGACGCCGCCGGGCAGGTGTTCGTGTTCTTCATCCTCACCGTCGCCGCCGCCGAGTCGGCGATCGGCCTAGCGATCTTGATCGTGCTGTTCCGCAGCCGCCGCACCATCAACGTCGACGAGTTGGACTCGCTCAAGGGATGACGACGACGATCTATGCGGCGATCCCGCTCGCCTGCCTCGCCGCTTCGATCGTCATCGGGCTGTTCGGTCGCCGCATTGGCCGGCGCGGCGCGGCGGCGCTGGCGATCGCCGGCGTCGCCGTCGCCTTCGCGCTGTCGCTGTGGGTGTACGCCGACGTGCGCGCCGGCAACTGGTTCAACGGCGCGATCTACACCTGGGCGGTCAGCGGCGGCGTCGCGCTGCAAGTCGGCTTCCTGATCGATCCGCTCAGCGCGATGATGATGGTGGTGGTCACCTTCGTCTCGCTGATGGTGCATGTGTACACCATCGGCTACATGGCCGGCGACTCCGGCTACCAGCGATTCTTCTGCTACATCTCGCTGTTCACCTTCGCCATGCTGATGCTGGTGATGGCGAACAACTTCCTGCAGTTGTTCTTCGGCTGGGAGGCGGTTGGGCTGGTGTCGTACTTGCTGATCGGCTTCTGGTACGAGCGCGACAGCGCGATCTTCGCCAACCTCAAGGCGTTCCTGGTCAACCGCGTCGGCGACTTCGGCTTCCTGCTCGGCATCGCCGCGGTGCTGGCGGTGTTCGGCTCGCTCGACTACGCCGAAGTGTTCGCCGCCGCCGACGACGCCGCCGACGCCGTCACCAACGCCGGCGCGCTCGGCGAATGGCGTTGGATCACCGTCATCTGCCTGCTGCTGTTCGTCGGCGCGATGGGCAAGTCGGCGCAGGCGCCGCTGCATGTCTGGCTGCCCGACTCGATGGAGGGCCCGACGCCGATCTCGGCGCTGATCCACGCCGCCACCATGGTCACCGCCGGCATCTTCATGGTCGCGCGCATGTCGCCGCTGTTCGAGTTGTCGCCGGCGGCGTTGTCGGCGGTGCTGGTGATCGGCGCGACCACCGCGATCTTCATGGGGCTGGTCGCGCTGGTGCAGAACGACATCAAGCGCGTGGTGGCGTACTCGACGCTGTCGCAACTCGGCTACATGACGGTCGCGCTCGGCGCCTCGGCGTATCAAGTCGCGATCTTCCACCTCGGCACGCACGCGTTCTTCAAGGCGCTGCTGTTCCTCGCCGCCGGCTCGGTGATCATCGCCATGCATCACGAGCAGGACATGCGCAAGATGGGCGGGCTGCGCGGGCTGATGCCGCTGACGTACCTGACCGCCGCGATCGGCTCGCTCGCGCTCGCCGGCATCCCGCCGTTCGCCGGCTTCTTCTCCAAGGACGCGATCATCGAAGCCGCGCGCCAAAGCGAATTGTGGGGCGCGGAGTACGCCTACATCGCGGTGCTGCTCGGCGTGTTCGTGACCGCGTTGTACGCCTTCCGCCTGTTGTTCATGACCTTCCACCGCCGCAGCCGCGCCGATGAGGCGACCCGCCGCGAAATGCGCGAGTCGCCGGCGGTGGTGGTGTGGCCGCTGATCGCGCTGGCGATTCCGTCGGCGCTGGTCGGCTTCGTCTTCTTCGAGTCGGTGATGAGCGGCGCGTTCTTCGGCGACGCGATTCGCATCAATGCGCAACGCGACTTCGCCGCCAACTGGAGCATCCTGAACCAAGGCGACCGCGGCGCGGTGTTGATTCTGGCGACCATCTGGCACGGCTTGCTCGGCGCGCCGTTTTGGCTTGCGTTCGGCGGCATCGTGTGCGCGTGGTATGGCTATTGCCGCAAGCCGACGTTGCCGGCGCGCATCGCCTCCGCGTGCGCACCGCTGCACGCGATGCTGCTGCGCAAGTACGGCTTCGACGAGTTGTATCAAGCGTTGTTCGCGCGCGGCTCGGTGCGACTCGGCGCGTTCCTCTCGACCCGCATCGACGCCGGCGCGATCGACGGCGTGATCGTCAACGGCTCGGCGCGGCTGGTCGGTCGCGCCGCCGGCGCGCTGCGCACGATCCAAACCGGCCTCACCTATCACTACGCCTTCGCCATGATCATCGCCCTGTTCGGCTTGATCACCTGGTTCGTGTGGTGGTGACGACGACGCTGACGACGACGATGACCATAGAAGGCGCGCTGCTCAGCGTACTCATCTGGCTGCCGATCCTCGCCGGCGTGCTGATCCTCGGCGTCGGCGACCGGCGCGCCGAACTGGCGCGTCGACTCGCGCTCGGATTCTCGCTCGCCGAGATGCTGCTCGCGGTGCCGTTGTACACCGAGTTCAACTCCGCCGTGGCGACCATGCAGTTCACCGAGCAGGCGCGTTGGATCGATGCCTTCAACATCGACTACGCGCTCGGCGTGGACGGCATTTCGATGCCGCTGATTCTGTTGACCGTGCTGCTGACCGTGATCGTGGTCATCGCCGGATGGAAGTCCATCACCGTGCGCGCGGCGCAGTACATGGCGGCGTTCTTGATCATGGAAGGCTTGATGATCGGCGTGTTCGCCGCGCTCGACGCGGTGCTGTTCTATGTGTTCTGGGAGGCGATGCTGATTCCGATGTTCCTGATCATCGGCATCTGGGGCGGGCCGAATCGCATCTACGCGACCATCAAGTTCTTCCTGTACACCTTGCTCGGCTCGCTGCTGATGCTGGTCGCGCTGTTGTACTTGCGCGCGCAAAGCGGCGGCAGTTTCAGCATCCTCGACTACCACGCGTTGCCGCTCGCACTTCAACCGCAAGTGCTGATCTTCCTCGCCTTCTTCGCCGCCTTCGCGGTCAAGGTGCCGATGTTTCCGGTGCACACCTGGCTGCCGGACGCGCATGTCGAAGCGCCGACCGGCGGCTCGGTCATCCTCGCCGCGATCATGCTGAAGATGGGCGGCTACGGCTTCCTGAGATTCAATCTGCCGATCACCCCCGACGCCAGCCGCGAACTCGCCTGGCTGATGATCGCGCTGTCGCTGATCGCGGTGGTCTATATCGCGCTGGTCGCGCTGGCGCAGCGCGACATGAAGAAACTGATCGCGTATTCGTCGATCTCGCACATGGGCTTCGTCACCCTCGGCTTGTTCCTGTTCAACGCGCACGGCGTCGAAGGCGCGATGCTGCAGATGATCTCGCACGGCTTCATCTCCGGCGCGTTGTTCCTGTGCGTCGGCGTGCTGTACGACCGCATGCATTCGCGCATGATCGAATCCTACGGCGGCGTGGCGACGCCGATGCCGGTGTTCGCCGCGTTCATGGTGTTGTTCGCGATGGCGAACGCCGGACTGCCGGGCACCTCCGGCTTCGTCGGCGAGTTCCTGGTCATCCTCGGCGCGTTCCAAGTGAACGCGTGGTTCGCCGCCGCCGCCGCGCTGACCTTAATCTTCGGCGCCGCGTACACGCTGTGGATGATCAAGCGCGTGATCTACGGCGCGGTCGCGTCGGAGCAAGTCGCCGCGCTCGCCGACCTCGACCGCCGCGAAGTTTTGTTCATGTCGATCCTCGCGGCGATGGTGCTGCTGGTCGGCGTGTGGCCGAACCCGATCCTCGAAGTCATGCACGCCACCATCGAAAACCTGCTGGCGCACACCGCCGCGTCGAAGATTCCTTAGATCGAAGCCGTCATCATGATCACCTTCGCCTCGCTCAAGACCGCCGCCGCGCTGCCGGAGATATGCCTCGCCGCCGCCACTTGCGCGATCCTGCTGGTCGGCGTCTATCGCCGCCAACGCAATGACGAACGCGGCGACCAGCGCGCCAACGCGCCCGGCCACGCACTCGGCATCGCCGCGCTGCTGCTGACCGCGCTGCTGCTGATCGCCACCTTCGGCGCCGACACCACGCGCGCGTTCAACAACCTGTTCATCAACGACCCGATGTCGCGGCTGCTGAAGATCGCGGTCTGCCTGCTGTCCGCCGGCGCGTTCGCCTACGGCCGAAGATACAACCAAGACCGCGGCATCTTCACCAACGAGTACTACGTGCTCGGCTTGTTCGCGGTGGTCGGCATGATGGTGATGATCTCGGCCAACCATCTGCTCACGCTATACCTCGGACTCGAACTGATGTCGCTGTGCTTGTACGCGATGATCGCGTATTACCGCGACGACCGACTCGCCGCCGAGGCGGCGATGAAGTACTTCATCCTCGGCGCGCTGGCGTCGAGCATGCTGTTGTACGGCATGTCGCTGCTGTACGGCTTGTCCGGCTCGCTCGAGTTGTCCGCCATCGCCGCCGCGGTCGGCGCCGAGCGCGACAGTCCGGCGGTCGCGCTGGCGGTGGTGTTCGTGGTCGCCGCGGCGGCGTTCAAACTCGGCGCGGTGCCGTTCCACATGTGGGTGCCGGACGTGTATCACGGCGCGCCGACCTCGACCACCGCGTTCATCGGCGCCGCGCCGAAGGTCGCCGCGTTCGCGCTGATGATGCGCCTGCTGGTCGGCGGACTCGACGACCTGTTCGGCATGTGGCAGCAGATGCTGCTGCTGCTCGCGATTCTATCGGTCGCCTGCGGCAACATCATCGCCATCGCGCAGAGCAACTTGAAGCGCATGCTGGCGTATTCAAGCATCTCGCACATCGGCTTCTTCTTGTTCGCGATGGCCGCCGGCGGCGCGGGCGGCTACAGCGCCGCGCTGTTCTATGTGCTGATCTACGCGGTCATGAGCCTCGGCGCATTCGGCGCGATCCTCTGCCTCGCCGAGCGCGCGCATGAGTCCGATCGCTTAGAAGACCTCAAAGGACTGAGCGCACGCCGCCCGTGGAGCGCGCTCGCGCTGCTGATCTTGATGCTGTCGATGGCCGGCATCCCGCCGACCGCCGGCTTCTTCGCCAAACTCGCGGTCATTCAATCTTTGATCGACGCAGGGTTGGCGTGGGCCGCGGTGATCGCGGTGCTGCTCGCGGTGATCGGCGCGTTCTACTACTTGCGCGTGATCAAGTTGATGTACTTCGACTCGCCCGACGACGACGCGGCGCAAGACGACCGCGCGACGCAAGACGACGCCGTCGCCGCGCGCGGATGGGTCGCGGCGCTCGACGCGCGGCTGCTGCTGTCGCTCAACGCGCTCGCGATCATCGCCATCCTGCCGTGGATCAACGGCCTGATCGCGCTGTGCGGCGAAGTCATCCGCCGCTTCGCGGTCTAGCGCGCGATGAAAAAAACCAACCTCGCCTTGCTGTTCGGCGGGCGATCGTGCGAGCACGAAGTCTCGGTGACCTCGGCGCGCTCGATCCTCAACGCGATCGATCGCGAAAAATACAACGTCAGTCTGATCGGCATCGACAAACTCGGCCACTGGCATCTCGCCGAGAGTTTCGACCGCTTGATCGCCGACGGCGGCGTGAAGTCCATCGGCGACGACGCCAACACCGCAACCGAGTGCATCACCCTCGACCTGCACGCGCACGGCAACCTCGCACCGGCGACGACGGCAACGCCACCGAAAACGACGCGCGCGACGCTGCCGAAGATCGACGTCGTCTTCCCGGCGCTGCACGGCACCTTCGGCGAGGACGGCGCGATCCAAGGCGTGTTCGAGATGGCCGGCATCCCGTATGTCGGCTGCGGCGTCGCCGCCTCGGCGGTGGCGATGGACAAGATCCTCGCCAAGAAAATCTTCGCCGCCGCCGGCATCCCGCAAGCCGCGCACATCGAAGTCACCGCCGCGCAATGGCGCGCGCAGCCGCAAGCAGTGATCGCCCGCGCCGCGCGCGAAATCGCCTATCCGTTGTTCGTCAAGCCGGCCAACTCCGGCTCCAGCGTCGGCGTCGGCAAGGTCGGCGGCGAAGACGAACTCGCCGATGCGATCAACCACGCGCTGCGCTTCGACAACAAGATCGTGATCGAGCAGGCGATGGAGAACTGCCGCGAAATCGAATGCGCGGTGCTCGGCAACGCGCTGTCGCAAAGCGACGCGAACGACGGCGCGCGAAGCGACGCGCAAGGCGATGCGAACGACGGCGTGCGCGCGTCGGTGGTCGGCGAGATCATTCCCGGCGCCGAGTTCTACGACTACGCCACCAAGTACATCGACGACAAATCCGAGTTGATCGTGCCCGCCGACCTGCCCGCCGCGGTCGCCGAGCGCGTGCGCGAACTCGCGCTGCGCGCCTTCGCCGAGATCGACGGCGCCGGCCTCGCGCGCGTCGACTTCTTCGTCCACCGCGAGACCTTCGCGGTCACCTTGAACGAAATCAACACCCTGCCCGGCTTCACCCCGATCAGCATGTATCCGCGGCTGTGGGCGGCCAGCGGCGTGCGGTACGACGCGTTGATCGACCGCCTGATCGAACTCGCGCTGCAATCCCACCACGCCCGCGCCGCGCTGCAACGCGCGCTGACGACTTGACGCGAAACTCTTCGACGCGAAACTTGCGCGTGGCTTACGCGCCGTTATTACGCGAACGAAGCGAGCCACTTTTCGCCGTCATTCCCGCTTAGGATGCGGGGAATCCAGTCGCCATGGATGGCAATGTTCGAACTGGCGCGGTGGTGCGAACAAACCACGCGATCCCGCCCGCATCAAAAGCAAGCAAGCCTTCGGGCTGCCTCACTCGCTTGCGCGAGTGTGGATTCCCGCTTAAAGACTGCGGGAATGACGGCGGGGGGAGGTTTTTACGGGAAAAAAACGCCGGGAGCGTTTTTTCGCGAGCGGTAGCGAGCCCGAAGGGCAAGTATCAGGATGATACGCGCAAAGACGGAAGGGGGAAGATTGTTGCGGGAAAAAAACGCCGGGAGCGTTTTTTCGCGAGCGCAAGCGAGCCCGAAGGGCGAGTATCAGGGACGATACGCGCAAAAAAACGCACGGAGCGTTTTTCGCGAGCGCAAGCAAAGCCCGAAGGGCGCGCATCAAGATGATACGCGCAAAGACGGCGGAGGGAGATTGTTGCGGGAAAAACGCTCGGAGCGTTTTTTTGCGAGCGTTAGCTAAGTCCGCAGGGCGCGTATCGGGATGATGCGCGCAATGGCGGCGAGGGCGGTGCGTGCGCGGATGCGTAGTCCTTATTCGACCAGCACGCCGTCCTTGTACACCGCGCGGTGGTTGGCGCGGTCGGCGGCCATGGCGATGTCGGCGAGCGGGTCGGCGTTGACCACGAGCAAGTCCGCCGCCGCGCCTTCGGCGAGCACGCCGCGGCCGCCGTCGCCCATCAAGTCGGCGCCGCCGAAGCACGCCGCCGCCAGCGCGTCTTGCGCCGACATGCCGTAGTCCACCATGTAGGCGAGTTCGCGCGCGTTGTCGCCGTGCAGGTTGAACGGCGTGCCGGCGTCGGTGCCCATCGCGATCTTGCCGCCGGCTTGGTAATAGGCGCGCAGCGAGTCGCGATGCACTTGCTCGACGCGGCGCGTCTTGGCGACCACGTAGTCGGGGATGCCGGCGTCGGCGTGGCGCAGGATGTTCTGGATCGCCGAGATGGTCGGCACCAGATAGATGCCGCCGGCGATCATCTCGCGCACGCAGTCGTCGTCCATGAAGATGCCGTGCTCGATCGAGTCGATGCCGCCGCGCACGGCGTTCAAGATGCCTTCGGTGCCTTGCGCGTGGCTCGCGCTGCGCTTGCCGAAGCGGCGCGACTCGGCGATGCCGGCGGCGATTTCCTCGGCGCTGTAATGCGCGTCCTCGGGATTGACGCCGGGAGTCATCACGCCGCCGGTCGCCATGATCTTGATCAAGTCGCAGTTGGCGTGGATCTGCTCGCGCACCGCCTTGACCACCTCGTCGCGGCCGTCGGCGACGCGGCCGTGCTGGTTGCCGTGCCCGCCGGTCATGCAGATCATCCTTCCCGCGGCGTGGATCGTCGGACCGACGAACAAGCCTTTGCGGATGGCGTCGCGCGCGGCGAACTCGAGATAGTTCTTGCCGCCGCAGTCGCGCAGGCCGGTGATGCCGCGGCGCAATGAATGCTGCGCGTTGCGCAACGCGATGACGGCGATGTCGGCGTCGGACTGCTTCGACAACGTCGCCACCGGGTCGGCGCTGCCTTGATAGCAAAGATGCACGTGGCAGTCGGTCAGCCCCGGCAGCACGGTGGCGCCGGCGGTGTCGACCACCGCGCCGGCGTAGCCGTCGAACTCATCCTTCGGCGCGAGGCGCGCGATGCGGCCGTCCTCGACCAGCATCGCCATGCCGTCGAGCATCGCGCCTTTGCCGTCGAACAACGCGCCGCCGGCGAACAGTGTGGTCATGGCGTATCTCCGCTTGGTTTTCGCGCGGAGAGTATATCGAAACGCGGCATCAATTCGAGCAGGTGGCGGGTGTATTCGTGCCGCGGTTCGGTGAACAGCGCCTCGGTCTCGCGCAGTTCGCACAGCCGCCCGGACTTCATCACGCCGACGCGGTCGCACATCTGGCGGATGACCGGCAGGTCGTGGCTGATGAACAGCATGCTCAGCCCGAGTTCGTGCTGCAAGTCCTTGAGCAGATTCAGAATCTGCGCTTGGATGGAGACGTCCAACGCCGAGGTCGGCTCGTCGCAGATCAGGAATCGCGGGCGCGTGGCGAGCGCGCGGGCGATCGAGATGCGCTGGCGCTGGCCGCCGGAGAACTCGTGCGGGAACTTGTGCGCGGCGCGCGCGCCGAGGCCGACGTAGTCGAGCAGATCGAGCACGATGCCGTGGATGCTCGCGGCGCGCGCGAGTCGGTGGAAGCGGATCGGCTCGGCGACGATGTCGAACACGCGCATGCGGCCGTTGAGCGACGAGAACGGATCCTGGAACACCATCTGCATCTGCCGGCGCAGTCGGTTGAGCGCCTTGCGCGGACCGCGCGCGTCGAGGGCGTTGCCGTTGATGCGGATGCGTCCCGACAGCGGCGCGTGGATGCCGCAGATCAGCCGCGCCACGGTTGACTTGCCCGAGCCCGATTCGCCGACCAAGCCGAACACCTCGCCGCGGCGGATGTCGAACGACACGTCGTCGACCGCATCAACATAACGCCGCTTGGACTTGAACAGCGACGCGGCGGTGGCGAATCGCAGTCGCAAGTTTTCGACCGCGACGATGGTGTTGTCGTCGTCGTCGTTGTCGTCGTCGTCATCATCGAAACTTCGGCTTTGTCCGAGATAGTGATTGCGGATGTCTAACTTACGCGGTGGCGCGGCGGCTTCGATGTACTCGACCAATGGAAAACGCTCGGTCTTGCGATCGACCCGCGGCACCGCCGAGATCAAACTGCGGGTATAGGGATGATCCGGATCGCCGAGCACTTTCGCCGCGGCGCCGGTCTCGACAACTTCGCCGCGATACATCACCGCGACGCGGTCGGCGATCTGCGCGATCACGCCCATGTCGTGGGTGATCAGGATCATGCCGAGCCCGCGCTCGCGCACCATCGTCCGCATCAGGTCGAGAATCTGCGACTGGATCGAAACATCGAGCGCGGTGGTCGGCTCGTCCGCCAGCAGCACCTCCGGCTCGGCGCACAAACTCAGCGCGATGACCACGCGCTGGCGCATGCCGCCGGAGAACTGGTGCGGATACTGCTTGATGCGCGTCGCCGCATCGGCGATGCCGACGCTGTCGAGCAACGCCACCGCGCGCGCCGCCGCGGCCGACTCGGACAGAGCGAGATGCATGACGATGGTCTCGGTCAACTGATCCTCGATGGTCTTCAGCGGGTCGAGCGAAGTCAGCGGGTCTTGGAAGATCATGCCGATGCGCCGCCCGCGAATCTTGCGCAGCGCGGCCAGTCCGAGGTTGTCGATGCGCGCGCCGCGCAGGCGGATCTCGCCGGCGGCGAGTCGACCGGGCGGGTCGAGCAGGCCGATGACGGCGTTGGCGATGGTGGACTTGCCGGCGCCGGACTCGCCGACCACGCCGAGGATCTCGCCTTGTTCCAAGCGCAGCGTGACGCCGTCGGCGGCGACGACGACGCCGCGGCGGCTGGGGAACTCGACCCGCATCGCGCGGATGTCGAGCAACGTTTGCGACGGCGCCGACGACGACGCGCGCGACTCCGTTTCCGTTTTCGTTTCCGCTTTCGTCATCATCATCATCGTCAACGCAACTTCGGATTGAGCGCGTCGCGCAGCCAGTCGCCGAGCAAGTTGACCGCGAGAACCAAGATGATCAACGCCAGTCCGGGGAACGCGGTGATCCACCATTCGCCGGAGAACAGATAGTCGTTGCCGATGCGAATCAACGTGCCGAGCGACGGCGAGGTCGGCGGCACGCCGACGCCGAGGAAACTCAGCGTGGCTTCGATGATGATGGCGAGCGCGAGTTGGATGGTGGCGATGACCAGCACCGGACCCATCACGTTCGGCAGGATGTGGCGCGTCAAGATCAGCGCGTCGGGCAGGCCGATGACTTGCGCCGACTGCACGTATTCCTTGGTGCGCTCGACCATGGTCGAGCCGCGCACGGTGCGCGCGAACTGCACCCAGAAACTCAAGCCGATGGCGACGATCAAGACGATCACCGCGACCTCCTCGTGCGCGCCGCGCGGCAGCAGTCCGCGCGCGACGCCGTCGATCAGCAGCGCGACCAGGATCGCCGGGAACGACAACTGCACGTCGGCGATGCGCATCAGCACCGAGTCGATCCAGCCGCCGGCGTATCCGGCGATCAGCCCGACCGCGACGCCGATGATCATCGCCATCAGCACCGACAGGAATCCGACCAACAACGACACGCGACTGCCGTGCAGAATCGTTGATAAGACGTCGCGTCCTTGGTCGTCGGTGCCGAGCAAGTAACCGATCTCGCCGCCGCGCGACCACGCCGGCGGCTTGAGCGCGTCGAGCAAGTCGATGCCGCTCATGTCGAACGGATCATGCGGCGCGACATACGGCGCGAACAGCGACGAAAGAATCATCAACACGGTAATCGCGGCGGCGACGATCACGCTCGGCGAACGCTTGAAGTCCCACCACAAGTCGCTATCCGCAATCCGCGACCACGCCGACTGCGGACGACTCGACGGCGCGGACTCGGGCGCGGCGTTCATCGTCATCGCCGTCGCAGGCGCGGGTCGATGACGTAGTACAAAATGTCCACGGTCAAGTTAATCAGCACGAACACCAAACCGATTAACATCAGATACGCCGCCATCACCGGAATATCGACTTCGTGGATCGCCTGGATGAACAGCAAGCCCATGCCGGGCCATTGGAACACGCTCTCGGTGATGATCGCGAACGCGATGATCGATCCGATCTGCAAGCCGATGACGGTGATTACCGGCACCAACGTGTTCTTCAGCGCGTGCGCGAAGTTGACCGCGCGCGCGCTCAGTCCGCGGGCGTGCGCGAACTTGATGTAGTCGGCGCGCAATACTTCGAGCATCTCGGCGCGCACCAGGCGGACGATCAGCGTCATCTGAAACACCGCCAAGGTGATCGCCGGCATGATCAGCGACTTCAGTCCGCTGACGGTGAAAAAGCCGCTGCTCCACGCGCCGATAACGACCACTTCGCCGCGACCGAAAGTCGGCAGCCAACGCAGTAGCACGCCGAAGATCAAAATCAGGAAAATGCCGATCAAAAAAGTCGGCACTGAAACGCCGAGCAATGACAGCGTCATGAAACTTCGGCTGAGTACACTGTTGCGTTTGATCGCGGTATAAACGCCCATCGGAATCCCGATCAGCAACGCCAACACCGCCGACACCAACGACAACTCCATGGTCGCCGGGAATCGCTCTTTGATCAACTCGGCGACCGGCCGGCGCAGACGATAGGAGTTGCCGAACTCGCCTTGCGCGGCGTTGCCGATGAAGTGGCCGAACTGCACCAGCACGCTGTCGTTCAGTCCGAGGCTCTCTTTCAACGCCTCGCGCTCGGCCAGCGAGGTGTCCTGCCCGACCATGTTGTTGATCGGGTCGCCGACGAACTGGAACAGCGCGAAGGCGATCAGCCCGACCGTCAGCATCACGCCGACCGCCTGCAGCAATCGCCGCGCGATGAAAACAAGCATCGGCTTAAGTCGGCGAACGACGGCGGCGCGATGCGGGGAAGCCGCCGCCGCCGCGTCGGCGTTACTTCACCGCGACGCTGCGGAAGTCGAGCACGTTGTCGGCGCGCTGCACCACCGACACGCCTTCGCGCACGCCCCACGACAGCGGCTGCTGGTGGATCGGCAGATAGGCGAACTCGTCGCGCACGATGCGCGTCGCCGCGTCGATCAACGCGCGGCGTTTGGCGACGTCGGTCTCTTCGCCGATGCGGTCGGTGAGGCGATCGACCTCGGCGTTGCAGTAGTTGCCGATGTTGAACTGCCCGCGCTTGGCGTCGGCGTTCTGGCACGCGATCAAGTTGAGGAACACGTTGTGCACGTCGATGCTGCCGGGGGTCCAGCCGAGCAGATAGAAACTGGTGTCGTAGCCGCCCTGCGCCAGCACCTTGGCGAAGTACTTCGACTTCGGCTGCGCCAGCAGGTTGATGCGCACGCCGATCTTCGCCAGCATCGACGCCACCGCCTGGCAGATTTTCTCGTCGTTGACATAGCGGTTGTTCGGGCAGTCCATGCCCAACTCGAAGCCGTCGGCGTAGCCGGCGTCGGCGAGCAAGCGCTTGGCGGCGGCGAGATCATACCGATACGGAATGTTGGCGGCGGCGTTGTAGCCGCTGATCTGCGGCGCCCACATCACCCCGCTCGGCGTCGACGCGCCGCGCATGATGGTCGCCTTGATCGCTCCTAAGTTGATCGCATGCGCGAACGCCTGGCGCACGCGCGCGTCCTTCAGCGGGTTGTCGCCGCGCACGTCGGAGTACAGCAACTCGTCGCGGAACTGGTCCATGCCGAGGAAGATGGTGCGCGCCTCGGGACCGGTCAGCGCGCGCACGCCGTCGGCGGAGTCGAGGCGATTCCAGTCCTGCACCGGCACCGGATAGGCGAGATCGATCTGCCCCGAGAGCAGCGCCGCGACTCGAGTCGCGGCTTGCGCGATCGGCGTGAACTCGACTTCGTCGACATTGCCGGGCACATCGCCCCAATAGCGGTCGAAGCGCCGCATCACGGTCTTCACATCGGGCTGGCGCGAGACCACGGTGAACGGCCCGGTGCCGTTCTCGTTGGTGGTCGCGTAGGCGTTGTCGCGCCCGGCGTCCTTCGGGCTCGCCGGATTGACCGAGTTGTTCGCCTCGGCCCATTCCTTGTCCATCACATACATATACACCATCTCCTGAGTCAGCGTCGGCGTCGGCTGCGGCGTGCTGACCTCGATGGTGTGATCGTCGATCTTGACGATGTCGCCGATCAACGCGGCGCGCGCTTTTTGATCCGAGCCCTCGCCGAGCATCCGCCGCCAAGAGAAGATCACATCGTCGGCGGTGAACGGATTGCCGTTGTGGAAGACCACGCCGCGGCGCAACTTGAAGCGCAACTTGGTCGGCGAAAGATTCTCCCACGAAGTCGCCAACGCCGGCTTGACCTGCAGATCGCCGTCGTAATGCGTCAGCCCTTCATACACATTGCCCAGCAAGCTGAGCGTGAAGGTCTCGTTCAAACTATGCGGATCAAGCGACAACGCATCGGCTTGAAACGCAAACCGAAACGCCTTCGCCGACGCTGGCGTCGCTAACAACAAAACTGAAACCGAAACCACCGCCGCCAACGCGACTCGATACAAACTAAATTTCAAAGCACTCATTTTTCCACCTCTTAGATAATCGGACACTGCATGACCGCTCACTATACAAACCGACGCGGGATGATTCAAGTCCGTTTTGGGGGCTGCATATACTCCCGCTTATATTCGCCAACAGCATGGTCAATAAGTTCTTTGACGTGCGCTTTCGTTTCATTCGGCAAATTCATCTTCGATTCCTTTATTAATTCATCAAACCCGAAACACCTTCATCACCTCGTCGCCGAGGTGGTTGATTACTTTTACGGCGATTCGGCCCGTTTCAGGTTTGGGAAATGGGCGCGAGGTGTCGCTTTTCAAGGTTTCCCATGCTTCTTTGTTGATTTCGGCTTTTAGGGTGGTTTTTAGAGATTTGTATGGATCGCCGGCGCCGAGGAAATAGGCGTGGCGGACGAAGAAGCTTTCTTCGTTGTAGTTGGTGTCGATGAACCAGCAAGCGATGCCGTCGGTGTCGTCGCTGCGGATTTCTCCGCTGTTCGGGTGATACACGTCCACGCCGTTTAGTTTGACTTTGAACTGACCGTCATCGGCGGGTTGGATTTCGATGTCGGGTTCACCGAAGATTACGAACAAGTTGCCTTTGTCGGTGGCTTTCAAGTCGCCCGCCATGTGCAAGTCGGCGTTCATGCGCGCTTTCAACACTTGCATACGCCCCAATTTTTCGATTTCGGTGGCGTGCGCCTCGTAGTTGAACGCGCAAGCAATCAATACATCAAATCCCGCTTCGGCGGCTTCTTTGGCGGCGGCTACTAAGTCGGTGCGTGAGACGGTGCCGAACTCGGGACCGATAAAAATAGCGGCGCGTATTTCCGCGTCGCCCTTACTAGTTTTTACATAACGACCCTCTGCGCACACCATATCCCCGCACCACGGCTCCAATGAAGTGAATTCGATTTTGTCTTCCTTATTCGCTTGTTGCACGCCAGCCGTTTTTAAGTTTTCCAAAATTATGGCAGTGAAGTTACGCGTCTTGTTGTACTCGGCATTGTCTTCGGCTGCTTTGTTGTTTGTTTCATCTGTAACGAGCATACGGTGTGGCGAAAGACTATCCACGGTGAACGGACCCGCAACGCGCACCTTCGTTTTGTCTTCATGCGGTTTGTCGTAAAGTGTCTCTAAATCGGCCTTCTTCGCGATGTTCGCATCAATTTCTTTTTGTCGCGCGATGCGCCCTTCCCACCACGCGGCGTGTGTTTTGCGCGCCTCGCTTGACCAAGCATTATCGGCATCGCGTGGAATTTCCCACTCCTCCCACTTTTCCTTAAGCGCATTGTTCAACTTCGCGCGCAACGGTTCGAGTCGCTGTTGATGTTCTTCGTAGATGACATCAATCTCGGCGTTGTTGGCGATGAATTTGAGCGTGATGTGCGGGACGCGTTCGTAGTCAAAGCCCTCTTGCACCGTATCGCCTGCGAGTTTGTAGTACGGGTAGCGCGCGCCCATAATTCGCGCGCGAGCGAGTGCGAGCGCAACACGCGAAGTATCAATCGTGATCCAACGACGACCCCACTGCTCAGCGACGTATGCGGCAGTGCCGGAGCCGCCGGTTGGATCGAGGACAAGGTCACCGGGATCGGTAGACATAAGAACACATCGTCGGACGACACGTTCGTGGGTTTGCACAACATATTGTTTATCTGTCGCTGAATAACCAAAGCCGGTGTCCATCCAAGAATTAACAATTTGTTGAACGGGGTAATCACCAGCAAAGCGAATGTAAGCGAGTCGACTACCGGCTGCGTCGATGCGCCCAGAAAATTTAAGTCGCTCGATCCCCTTGGGCCAATTTGCCTTCCAGTGGCTGCTTTTGAGCGGCCGATAAATTTGATTCCGAAATTCAACTGGAGCATCCTGCGAGGCAGCTCCTTTACTTTGCATATCGCTATAACGAAACGCTTTGCATCCATCGGGAAGCGGAACCTTCTCATCGCGCTCCTCTTTCGTCATCGATCGCTGTACACCATTTTGCAGACGCAAGTATTTATACGATTCGAGACCACTTCCGATATTTCCTTTCGAGACAAAAAGTGTTCTGTATTTAACAGCCTCTTTATCGCGGGCATACCAAAGCAAATAATCGCCTATGCGACTAAGCTTCGCGGTAGAAAATCCACTGGTTGTCGCAAAATGTATCTGAGAAACAAAATTTTCATCCCCAAACACTTCGTCCATCAACGTGCGAATGCGGTGTACATTCTCATCACCAATCTGCACAAATATGGATCCGGATTCGGCAAGTAAGTCGCGCCCAACAATCAACCGATCTCGCATATAAGCGAGATAACTATGAACCCCATCACGCCAAGTATCCCGGAACGCCTTTACTTGCTCCGGCTCGCGCGTGATGTGCTCGCCTTTTCCATCCTTGACATCGCGACTCGTCGTCGACCACTGAAAATTTGAGTTGAATTTGATGCCATACGGCGGATCGATATAGATACACTGAACTTTGCCGCGCAATCCCTCGCGCTCCGCCAGCGACGCCATAACTTGCAGACTATCGCCGAGAATCATCCGGTTCGACCAGTTCGCATCGTGCTGGTAGAACTCGGTTCGCGCATCTCCGTCCGGCAAGCCGTTGAAATCTGAAAACAAGTCAACTTGATCCGACGGTTCGGTGCGTGCGCTCTCGCGCACCAAGTCGTCAATCAGCACTTTCGGATGCACTTTCTCTTGGATGAACAGCGGCGGCGCTTGCACCACCAAATCGGACGCATCCTGCTGATCCTTCTCGCGCCACACCAGTTGCGGGTCAAGATCGCGGTTGCGCCGTTCGTAGGCGACGCGAATCGGATGCTGATCGCGCTCATCCACAAGCGCCTGATGCTCCGCAGTTGGAATGTTCTTGCGCGATGCTTTATCGTGCGTCAGCGCGGTTACTTTCTTCGCCTTGGACTTACTCTTTTTGCGGGTCGGCATGTTCAGTTCTCTTGTTCATGGGTGTTGGTTTCAGCGGCAATCGCTTGTTCGATTTGCTCGGTGATTTTCGCTTCAAAGTCATCCTCCATTTCAAAAACTTCTGTGAACTCGGCGAAAGCCCAGCGACCGTGTTCTTTAAGATTGTTCACACCGGGCACCCAGTACGCATCCATTGTGGATTTTTTCTCTTCGGCATCTTCACCGCGATAACCTTTGATTTCGACGATCAAGTTCAGCAAATCATCTTCGCCATTGCCGTCGTCAAGGCGCACGATAAAATCCGGAAAATATTTGCGCGATATGGAGCGGTAACGGTATGGAACTTCCAGTCCTAAGTTTTGGTTTTTCACATACGCGCGCACCCGCGGATGCGATTCAACGATGCGACAAAACTCTGACTCCCAACTGCTGTCGCACACCACATAGTTTATGTGGCAACGGCGCGGGTCGGTTCGGTAATGTGATTTTGATGTACGGAAATTGACATACCGCGTTGAACCGATTGGATTATATGCATCGAGTGTCGCTTTGACCGGGCGTTCGTTTTCGAAGTGCGTAACGATGCCGCGGGTGATACGCTCGCAAGCGGCATCGGCGAGTTGTAGATAAAGTAGTTGCGCTGGCTTGGTTCCGCCTTGGCAAATAAGATGATGTTCGAGCCAATACTGCGTTATGCGTAGCAACTGACCAAACAGATGCGCGCGCGGGGCTTCGTTCGGTTTGCGCCATTTCTTTTCGACCAGATGTCGGGTGAGGTAGAACGCCACTTCCGCCAAACGAACTTTTTCAAGGTAATCAAGACTGAGATTGACGCCTTCGCCGATGATGCCTTCGTTGCGCGTTTTGGTCGGTGCAACTGTTTTTGGCGTAAGTTTGTAAGTGGAATCTTTGTCGAACTTGGTCTTTATGTGGTCTTCGGGAAGATCCACGCGGTATCCAGCGACGCGCGGAAATGTAATCTCACTGGCATCTCGGTCTGGGGATATGGCTTGTACGTGAATTGTGTTTTCTGGCGGGCTGTGACTGCCGCCACCGGGGCGAGCGGTGAAGTCAAAGGGAATGCCGAAAACATCGGCGTATTCAACGCTCAAAAGTCCGTCGTCGTTTGGTTTGTACGATAGTCGGCGCAACGCACGACCAACGACTTGTTCGCACAACAACTGCGTGCCGAACGCGCGCACACCAAGAATGTGCGTAACGGTGTTGGCGTCCCAGCCTTCGGTAAGCATCGAAACAGAAACCACACAACGCGTCTCACCGCCGAGGCGATCTTCTTTGCCGACCGTGTTCATTACTTCGCGCAACAAATCCTCGTCGCTTAAATTTTCGGCGAGTTTGTGATCGCCGCGTTTGCGTACATCGCTACGGAAATGTTCAATTTCCGCACTCGCCGCTGCGCGAAAGTTTTTATCGAGTGCTTCGCCGGATTCGAGTTGTTCGCTGTCGATTAGCAACGTGCGCGGTCGCGGCAGCGGTTTGCCTTCGTCATCGAAATTGCGAAAGAGTTTCAGTCGACCGTTGTTGAATTTGACGGAACCATCTTCGTTGGTAGAATGGAATCCGGAAATGTAATCATACAACAACTTGGATGTTGCGGTGTTGTTGCATACCAATACAAAACAAGGCGGCACTTTGATGCCCACTTCTTGCCATTGTTGATACACTTTTTCGTAATGCCCGTACAATGCTTCGAGCGCACCTTGCAGTTCTGTCGGGAGACTCAGCGGGTCAAGAGCGCCGCCAGTTCTGCGCCCTTTCCGCGGCATGTGCTCGCGAATGTGAGTCCACAGGTTGCGGAATTTCGGTATGTCTTCGTCGGGCACATTGTCCGACACTGGCACGCGCGGCAGTTTGACGATGCCGCTTTCAATCGCATCCATCAGCGAAAAGTCGCTCATCGTCCACGGGAACAATGTGCCTTCGGCGTAGCCAGAGCCACGCAGGAAAAATGGGGTTGCGGAAAGATCGAATACGCGACTGGTTTTCAACTTGCGTTGCACCGTTTCCAAGCCAGTAATCCAAACACGCGCGGCGTCCGTGTTTTTCTTGGCTTCCGTTTTCTCATCTTCTACTAATTTCCTTTCCGTCCTATCCGCCAGTTTTTCACGATAGCAGTGATGTGCTTCGTCGTTCAGCACCATGATATTTTTCATTTTCTCCAGTTCGGGCATAACGCGCTTCAGCATCTGACCTTCGGTTTCCAGCGTCTTGATTTCTTCGCCACGCTGGCCTTGCAGTAATTGCCGACTCCCTTTTGCGAGTTTGATTGTTTCACGCAACTTGAACGCGTGATAGTTGGTGATGACGATTCTGGCTTCATGCAATTCGCGGAGCATGCCTGACGGAACGAGTTCGCGACTCACTAAATAACTATCTGGGTCGTTGGGTTTCAGCACGCGTAGGCGATCGCGGATGGTGATGCCGGGCGTAACCACTAAAAAACCTTTCGTGAACGACTTGTTGTTCGGATTGCGGACAGCGTTCAGCGTTTGCCACGCAATCAACATCGCCATCACTGTGGTCTTGCCCGCGCCAGTAGCGAGTTTTAACGCGAGGCGACTCAAGTCGGGGTTAGATTCTTGGTTGGCGTTGGCGAGATACTTGATGAATTTATCGCCGTTTTCGCCAAACTTCGGCGCAACTTCGGTCAGCCAAATAGCAATTTCAACGGCTTCGATTTGACAAAAGAACGGGCGCAGGTTGCTGAAACGATGCCCGCGCCAATGTTCTAAAAGTTTCGTGGTGGTTGGCGTAACGCCCCAGTCGTTCGGATTCGGAAACTTACGCCATGCATCTACTGCACCACGAACTTCGTTGATGATGGTAGTTGCGTACTCTTGTTGTGCGAGAAGTCCGTCATCCTCATCAGCCGGCAAGTTTGTTTGGTTTGCGCGCCGAACTTGTCTCGGCGCTGGAATCGGCGTGATGAAATCCGCCGGGCGCCGCGTCTCCAGAATCTTATTGGTCGGCTGCCGATCCTCGTCCAACTCCCAGTGCTGCGTCGGGCACTCGTATGGCGAGTTAAGAATTGGACGCTCAAAGAACTTGTCCAGGTCGGTACTCATAATCGCGCGCGCGCTAGATTCCATGCGCGCATACAGCCGCCCGCGCAACATTATTCATAACAACATCTACAACACGCATATTTCGCCTCGTTAGTGGTTGATCACCGAATCGGGCGGTGAATATATAGAAAAACGCTGGCCCAATCAATCGTCGCCCGCGTGCTAAACTGCGCCGCCCGCCTGCCGCATCGTCGGCGTTTGCCGCCACCACCATCAACGCACATGAATCCATCCATCGGCGTTCCGAGAACGACCACCGCGGCGATCGTCATGCTGCTTGGCGCGACTTTGTTCTTCGCTTCGCAGGATGCGCTGACCAAGCATTTGATCCAGACCTTGTCGGCGTCGCAGATCGTCGCGGTGCGGTTCTTCTTTTTCACCTTGTTCGCGTTGATCTATGTCGCGCGCCGCTGCGGCATCAAGGCGGCGTGGCGTTCGCACCGGCCCGGGCTGCAAGTGTTCCGCGGGCTGCTGGTCGCCGGCGAGATCATCGTCTTCGCCTACACCATCCAGTTCCTCGGGCTGGCCGAGATGCATTCGCTGTTCGTCTGCTTCCCGCTGATCATCACCGCGCTGTCGGTGCCGCTGCTCGGCGAGACGGTCGGCTGGCGGCGATGGCTCGCGGTGCTGTGCGGCTTCGTCGGCACGCTGATCATCCTGCGCCCCGACGCCGCGGCGTTCAATCCGGCGGCACCGATCGCGCTGCTCGCGGCGTTCATGTTCGCGCTGTACAACTTGCTGACGCGCAAGGTCGCGCGCCACGACTCGTTCGAGACCTCGCTGCTGTACATGGGCGTGATCGGCTTCGCCGGCTCGATGCTGCTGGCGCCGTTCAACTGGCGGCCGATGACCACCGACGCCGCGCTCGGACTCGGGCTGATCAGCATCACCTCGATCATCGGCCACCTGCTGCTGGTCAAGGCGCTCGAACTCGCGCCGGCGGTGGTGCTGCAGCCGTTCAACTACTTCATCCTGGTGTGGGCGATAATCATCGGCTTCTTCGTCTACGGCGAAGTGCTCGACCCGCCAACCCTGCTCGGCGCCGCGATCGTCGTCACCAGCGGCGTGTTCATCGCGCGACGGGAGTACAGGATGATGCGCCATCGCTGATTTGACTTGCGATTAACAGTGGCAATTGCGGTAGAATAATTACATGAAAATGCCAAGTGACACCCAGGCGCCACACCCATTTCCCTATCAAGGGAGCAAACGAGAGATTGCAAGACACATTCTCCCGCATTTCCCGCACGATGTTGAATGCTTGGTTGAACCTTTTTGCGGTGCCAGCGCAGTTTCTATCGCTGCCTTGGCGCGTGGACTTGCGCGAAGGGTTATTCTGAACGACTTAAATGCGCCGTTAATTGCGCTTTGGCGGGAAATATTAGATCGCCCTATAGAGCTAACCCAATCTTATGAAAAGTTGTGGAATGAACAACACCCTCGCAAAAAAGAGTACTTCCTTGACATACGCGATCAATTCAACGCGTCGCATCAACCGCATCATTTTCTCTATCTGTTGGCGCGTATCGTAAAGGGTTCGGTCCGATACAGTTCATCGGGTTCATTCAATCAAAGCCCGGACAACCGCCGCTCCGGAATGCGGCCAGCCGCCATGCGTAGGCAAATTATCGCTGTATCCGCCTTGCTTTCCGGCAAGACCACGCTGTCCGCGGTTGATTTTCGAGAAGTCATCGCCAAAGCCGAGAAGACCGATTTGATATATCTCGACCCGCCCTATCAGGGTACATCTTTTACGCGAGACCATCGCTATTTGAGTGGACTACCCTATGATGAATTTGTTGTCGCGCTTCAAGAAATGAATCGAAAAGACATTTCCTACATCGTTAGTTATGACGGACAAACGGGGAACAAATCACATGGCAAGAAATTGCCGCGCACGCTTTCTCTAACACACCTGTATATAAATGCGGGCAGATCAAGCCAATCGACTTTGCTGGGAAACACTGATGAAACAATCGAATCATTATATTTATCTCCGGCTTTGGTTGATCGTTTGAATAATGAAAAAAGTAGAATTCCAAAAAAGACACGACTCGCTCAACAAGAAAGCGTATTTGCATGAAAAACCAAAAACTACATCCGGACTTTTTGGTTCTGCTGAACAATGTGCAAGGGAAGCGGCCTAAGACAGTAATCAAGCATATACTCAAGCATGGGCAGATTACGACTGAAGAACTTAAGGATACATATGGCTATAACCACCCGCCACGCGCCATACGGGATGTTCGGGAAAACGGGATTCCTTTAAAAACCTTCCGTGTTACCGGTTCGGACGGCAGAAGAATAGCTGCTTACAAGTTTGGGAATTTGTCAGAAGTGCGCGCCGCACAGTTATCGGGTAGAACGGCTTTTTCGTCCAAACTAAAGGCCTCTCTGATTAAAAAACAAGGACAACGCTGCAACATATATCTTGAACCATTTCCGGAGCGGGAACTGCAGATAGATCACAGAATCCCATTCCAGATTGCCGGTGACGCTGTAAATCTATCTGATGATACCAACGAATACATGCTACTTTGCGCTTCCGCAAATCGAGCAAAATCATGGAGTTGCGAAAATTGCGACAACTGGGCCAAAAAAGATAGCGCCGTCTGTTTATTGTGTTACTGGGCTTATCCGGAATCGTATAGCCACATCGCAATGCGCGAAATTCGGCGGCTTGATCTCCTTTGGTCCGGGGAAGAAATCGTTGAATATGAAAAGTTAAAGGAAAAAGCCATCAAGGTAGAAAAAGAGATGCCAGCATATGTAAAGAATGTGCTACGGAAACATCTTGGACATAAAAACAACTAAACCGATGCGACTGCTCCACTGAGCACCCAATAGCCAATCAAAAAATCACCTGATTTGAACGCCGACGCTCCACTCGACGCGTATTTGCAACAGCATCCCGACACGCAGTATCTCGATGCGTTCTTGTGCGACTTGTCGTGCGTGATGCGCGGCAAGCGCTATCCGATCGAGATGGCGCCGAAGGTTTTCGGCGAGGGGGTGATGATGCCCGGCTCGTCGTTCCTGCTTGCGGTGACCGGCGATTCGCTCGACCCGCAGGGCATCGGGTTCTCCGACGGCGATCCCGACGAGGTGGCGACGCCGATCGGCGGCACGCTCGCGCCGGTGCCGTGGGCGCGACGGCGCGGCGCGCAGGTGATGCTGACCATGCGCGGCGCGGGCGCGCGTCCGCCGTATGCGTTCGATCCGCGCAACGTGCTCGCGCGCGTGATCGATCGCTTCGGCGAACTTAATCTGCGTCCGGTGGTGGCGTTCGAGTTGGAGTTCTATCTGCTCGACGAGGCGCGCGACGATGGACGCCTGCGTCCGCCGCCGACTCCGGACGGGCGCCGGCGCGCCGACGCGACGCAGGTGTACAGCGTTGATTGCGTGGATGATTTCGGCGACTACCTGCACGAAGTGCGCGACGCGTGCGCGCAGCAGGGCGTGGCGACCGGCGCGATCTCGGCGGAGTATGCGCCCGGGCAGTTCGAGATTAATTTGCATCACAGCGACCGTCCGCTCGAAGCCGCCGATCAATGCGTGATGTTCCGCCGTGCGGTGCAGCGCGTCGCGCGCAAGCATGCGATGCGCGCGACCTTCATGGCGAAGCCGTACGCCGAACACGCCGGCAGCGGTCTGCATTTGCACATCAGCCTGCTCGACCAACGCGGCGACAACGTGTTCGCCGACAACGCGTTCGACGACACGCGACGCGCGCGCGACGGCGTCGGCGACTTGATGCTGCATGCGATCGGCGGTCTGCAGCGGAGCATGGCCGAGGCGATGGCGATCTTCGCGCCGAACATCAACTCGTATCGGCGCTTCGTGCCCGATAGTTATGTGCCGGTCGGCCCGAGTTGGGGACATGAGAATCGTTCGGTGGCGATGCGCGTGCCGGCGTGCGCGGGCGATGCCGAAAGCGCGGCGCGCGCGCGGCGCATCGAGCATCGCGTCGCCGGCGCCGACGCCAATCCGTATCTGACTCTGGCGGCGTTGCTCGCCGGCATCCACCACGGCATCCGCGAATCGCTCGCGCCCGACGCGCCGGTCGCCGGAAACGCCGGCGCACAGTTGCATCCGCACCTGCCGTTCGACCCGCCGCGCGCGTTCGAGGCATGCCGCCGCGGCGCGATTTTGCGCGACTACTTCGGTCAAAAATACTTGGACGCATACAGCCATTGCAAGTCGCTTGAATACCAAGCGTTCTTGCGCGCGCAATCTGAACGCGAACGCGAACATGAACGCGAACATAAACACAAACACGAACGCGAATCCGACTTGAACCCAACCGAAGCCGACTGGTACTTGTAATCCGCCGCACGATCCGGAGACGACTATGCGCGATCCTCGCTACGACATTCTTTTCGAGCCGGTGCAGATCGGTCCGGTGACCACGCGCAATCGCTTCTATCAAGTGCCGCATTGCAACGGCATGGGGCATCTCTATCCGCGCGGCGAGGCGCGCCAGCGCGCGCTCAAGGCCGAAGGCGGCTGGGGCGTGGTGTCGACGCAGGAGGTCGAGATCCATCCGAGTTCGGAGTGGTCGCCGTATGTCGAGGGGCGTTTGTGGGACGACGGCGACATGGAGCGGCTGCGGTTGATGGCCGACGCGGTGCATGAGCACGGCGCGCTCGCCGCGATCGAGATTACCCACAACGGTCACGCTTCGGCGAACTTGTACAGCCGCCTGCCGGCGATGGGCGTGTCGGCGATGATGTTCGACACCGACGAGCCGGCGCAAGCCTACGCGATGACTCGCCGCGACATCGCCGCGGTGCGTCGCTGGCATCGCACCGCGGCGTTGCGCGCGCGCGACATCGGCTTCGACATCGTCTATGTGTACGCCGCGCACGACTTGGCGCTGCCGTTCCACTTCATCTCGCGCCGACGCAATCAACGCAGCGATGAATACGGCGGCAGTCTGGAGAACCGCGTGCGATTCCTGCGCGAGTTATTGCAGGACACCAAGGACGCGGTCGGCGACCGCTGCGGCGTCGCGTTGCGTTTCGCGGTGGACGAACTCGCCGGCGACGAAGGCGTCAGCGCGCAGCGCGAAGGACGCGAAGTGGTCGAGATGCTGGCCGAGTTGCCGGACTTGTGGGACGTCAACATCAGCGACTGGGCGAACGATTCGCTCAGCGCGAGATTCGGCGAGGAAGGATTCCAAGAGCCATACACCGCGTTCGTCAAGCAAGTCACCGGCAAGCCGGTGGTCGGCGTCGGGCGCTTCACCTCGCCGGACGCGATGGCGTCGCAGATCAAGCGCGGCGTGCTCGACCTGATCGGCGCTGCGCGGCCGTCGATCGCCGACCCGTTCCTGCCGCGCAAGATCGAAACCGGCCGTGGCGACGACATCCGCGAATGCATCGGCTGCAACATCTGCGTCTCCGGCGACATGACCGCGCGCCCGATCCGCTGCACGCAGAATCCGACCATGGGCGAAGAGCATCGGCGCGACTGGCATCCCGAGAAAATCCCCGCCGCGCGCGGCGAACAATGCGTGCTGATCATCGGCGGCGGCGCGGCCGGCTTGGAGGCGGCGATGTCGCTCGGCCGGCGCGGCTGCCGCGTCACCCTGGCCGAGTCGGCGGACGAGTTCGGCGGACGAACGTTGCGCGAAAGTCGCCTGCCCGGCTTGAGCACTTGGCGGCGAGTCGCCGACTATCGCCTCGGCCAACTGCGCCGACTGCCGGCGGTGGAATGCTTCGCGCACAGCGAACTCGACGCCGCGCAAGCCATCGCTTTCGCCGAAGAACTCGGCGCCGCGCACATCGTCGTCGCGGTCGGCGCGACCTGGGTGCGCAACGGCGTCGGCCGCGCGCGCCGCGCGCCGATGGCAAGCGACGATAGCGTGCGCGTGATCACGCCGGACGATGTGATGGCGGGCGAGACCGTCGTCGGCGATGCGTTGATCTACGACGACGACCACTATTACATGGGCGGCGTGATCGCCGAGCGACTCGTCGCCGCCGGCGCGCGCGTGACGCTGGCGACGCCGGCCGCCGAGGTCTCGGCGTGGACGCGCAACACGCTGGAGCAGGGACACATCGAGCGGCGGCTGCGCGCGCTCGGCGTGACTTTGATCGAGAAGCACAAACTGAACTGCATCCGCGACGGACGAGTCGAGTTGCGCCATGTCGGCGCCGACGCGCCGCATGCGGTGGAGGCGACCACCACGGTGCTGGTGACCGCGCGCCGCCCGCGCGAGTCGTTGTATCGGGCGTTGCGCACGCGCCTCGATGCGACGCGCGAGTCGAACGCGACGTCGCCGCGGTTGTCGGTATCGCGCATCGGCGACTGCCTCGCGCCCGGAACCATCGCCGCGGCGGTGTACGAAGGCCATCGCTTCGCGCGCGAGTTCGGCGAGGATATCGACCCCGACGCGGTGCCGTTCAAGCGCGAGTATGTGGAGATTTAGCGCGCGCGCGAAACGCGAACGCGCCGCCCGCGCGAGCGCGCGACTTACGCGACGCGCGACTGCTCCGGCACGTCCGGTCGGCCGGTGGCGACCGCGGTGATGGTCGCGCTGACGAACAACTCGCCGTCTATGTCGTGCTTGATGTGATTGTCGCTGCGCTCGATGCGCGTTTCGACCGCGGCGGCGCCGGCTGATTTCGCCAAGCCGGTCGCTTCACGCTCGGCGATCTCGACCGCCTTGTCGAGCGCGAGTTCGAGTTGCTCGAACACCATCGGCTGGCGGCTGTGGAACAAATAGAACACGCCGAACTGCGGCTGGGTCACGGTGACGTGCGCGGTCTGCACCACCGCGCCGAGCGCGGCACCGACCGCGTTGGCGATCTCGGCGTTCGGCGGCTGATCCAACTCGACCCGCAACAGCCGCGCGACTTCGGGGAAGTAGTCGCGCGCCGGACCGCCGACGGCGACGATCGGATAGCGCTTCGCGAACTCGACCTGGAACAACGCCGGCGATGCGTCGGCGGTCTTGGAGTCGCCCAACACGATGTCGCCGAGCAAGCGAGTCAAGTTGCGCGCGGTCGAATCGCGCAACTTGTCGTGCTGATGCAAGCCGGCTTCGATCAGCGTGCGACTAATCTCGCGCACCACCAGCGCGAACACCTGCCGGCACGGCGCGACCGCATCGCCCTCCGCCCAGTCGCCGCAGCCGTACAACCGGCGCATCTGCCGCGCCCAAATCCGCGCCGCCAGCGTCGCCGCGTGCGCGTCCCAATGATCGCTCAGGCCGAGCACATGGGTCGCGTCGGACGGCGTGAAGCCGCTGTAGATCGCAAGCCCCATGCGCTCCAGCCGCGCCAGCGCGCGCAGTCGCGGGCGATCCGATTCGGCCAGTCGATCGAGTTCGATCGGCCCGTCGGCGAGCGCGTCCCAAGCGCGCGACTCGGTCTCGCTCAACCGGCGCAGCAGCGCGTCGTTGCGCTGCAGGCGCAGCGCGAATCGATTGTGGCGCGGGTTCGGCGACTCGCGCAACTGCTGCTCGAGCCGCGCGGTCACCTGCGGGTATTGATGCGCTAACAGACTCATCGGCACCACGCGTCGGCCGGACAATGCGAGTTCGCCCTTGAAGCGCACTTCGCTGTCGCCGCCGAGGCCGACCGAGAACACGCGGATGGCTTCGACCATCGGCTGCCAGTCGCCGATGCGCGCGCCATCGGCGCATAGTTCGGGCTTGCCGTTGGCGACCACGGCGATGTCGGTGGTGGTGCCGCCCATGTCGACCACGATGGCGTCGCGTCGGCCTGACAGCGCGCACGCGCCGATGACGCTCGCCGCCGGACCCGACAGCACGGTCGCCACCGGCTGGCGCAATGCGGTGCGCGCGTTGACCAGCGAGCCGTCGCCCTTAACGATCATCAACGGCGCGGCGATGTTGCGTCGGCGCAGGATCGCCTCGACCGATTCGATCAAGGTTTGGATGTGCAGAATCATGCGCGCGTTCAACGCCGCGGTCAGCGCGCGGCGCGGCGCGCCGAGGCTGGTGGCGAGTTCGTGGCCGCAGGCGACCGGCTTGCCGCTGCGCTCGATGATCAGTTGCCGCAGCGCGACTTCGTGCGCCGGGTTGCGCGTGGCGAACAAGGCCGAGACCGCGAACGCCGAGACCAAGTCCTGCTGCTCGGCGATCTTGCGCGCCGCCAAGTCGAGATCCAACGGCGCGAGTTCAGCGCCGATCGCGTCGTGGCCACCGGCGAGCGGGACGATGAACTCGCGCTCGAGGATTTCGCCGAGCCCGCTCTTCTCGATCTGCTGCGCGTTGTATCCGGGCAGCAAGATCGAGACCGGCGCGCCGCGTCCCTCGACCACCGAGTTGGTCGACAAGGTGGTGGACAACGCTACCAAGTTGACCGCCTCGAGCGCGCGCGCCGGCAAATCCTCGAGCGCGTTGCCGATGCCGATGGTCAAGTCGTAGCGCGTGGTCAGGCTCTTGTTCTTGGCGACGACATTGCGCTCGGCGTCGATCAACGCGGCGTCGGTGTAGGTACCGCCAGTGTCGATGCCTAGTTGGTAGGGCATGGTCGGGATGTGAGTCGGGTGGGTTTAAGTCGAATCGTCGGTTGGCGGCGATGCGTGCGGGCTTGCTTCGTGCGCGGTCGCTTAAAAAGCGGCGATTCTAAACCACGATGGACGGCGTCCGAGCAACGTTGGATTGCGCGCGGCGGAGATTATTTTCGGTGCGTCGCCGCGCCGTCGCGCGCGGCAACATGCGGGTTCTCGGGGAACTCTTGCGCCGCCATCGAGACCACGAACGCGCGCATGTGGAAAGCCGCATGGTCGCGCTGATAGCGATGCTCGGCGCCTTGCGGACAAGCGACGCGGGCTTGGCAGCCTTCGGCCATGCATCGCGAATCCGGGTTGGCTTCGAGATAACGGAAGCAGGATTGCACATCGTAGCCGCGCGCACTGAACGCTCCCACCGGGCAAGCCGACAAGCACGGCTTCGGCGCGCACGCGGCGCACAGGTCGGCGCCGACTTCGCTCGGCGGAACGCCGTCCACCGCCTCGGCGAACGCCAGTGCGAACCGATACGCATGCCACAGCCCGAAGCGCGGATGCATCAACATCCCGATCTGCGAATTGCGCAACGCCTCCGCCTTCTTCGCCCAGCGCAGGAACGGCCGATACGGCGGCCCGCCGAACGGAAACAACGCCGCCGCCCCGAACTTTGCCGCCATCCCCCCGCCAATCCGCTCGCTCCACCGATTCAACGAATCGGCACGCCCATCGCGATACTCATCCGAAC
>JBPCXC010000143.1:0-9474 GCA_051008875.1 bacterium | reverse complement strand
CACCACGCCCATGCTGGTCGGCTCGCCGATGACGCAGGCGCGCGGCTGCACTTCGCGCTTGCGCAACTCCGCCAGCAGTCCCTTGACGCCGATGCAGCCGACCTCCTCGTCGTACGACAGCGCGAAGTGGATCGGCGTGTCCAACTTGGCTTCGAGGATGTAGTCGATCTTCGCCAGGCAGATGGCGATGAATCCCTTCATGTCGCAACTGCCGCGTCCGTATAAAAGATCGTCGCGCACTTCGACCGCGAACGGGTCGGTGCGCCACGACTGCCCGTCCACCGGCACCACGTCGGTGTGCCCGGAGAGCACGATGCCGGGTCGGTCGGACGCGCCCAAGGTGGCGAACAAGTTCGCCTTGCCGCGCTCGTCGTCGTAGGTCAACTCGGACTCGATCGCGCGGTCGTCGAGCAGCGAGCGCGCATATTCGATCAACGCCAGATTGGAGTTGCGGCTGGTGGTGTCGAACGCGATCAGATCGGTCAGGATGCGGGTGGTGTCGTCGGTCGGTTTCATCGGCTCAGTGTCGCATAAACGAGGCGGGAAAAACGCCGGCGAGGTGATGGAATCGTCGTCGGCGACGACTCGGTCGCTCGGCGCGGCGTCTTGGTCGCCGGCGCAGTGATTCGATCGCCGGCGCAGCGTTTCAGCGGTCCAATGTATCACCTGTATCACCTCGATCGGTCCGGCGCGTCGCCTCGTCGTCCGGCGCATCGTCCCGGTCGCCCGGCGTTATTGTAGAATTCCCGCCGGCGAAATCAACGCGCCCGCGACCGCCGAACCCGCGCCGCGCCTTGCCGCCGGCGCGCCGAGCGGTCGCAATCGCGCGGGTTTAATCGCAATCGCACAAGTTTAATGCTATACATCCGCAATCGCGTCCGCGGCGTCGTTGCTTCGTCGCGCGCGTTCGATTCTTTTTCCAACCCAACCACACGGGAACTCGCAAACATGTCCATCCATCTGAACAAAGTCGGCGGCGCGGCCAGCGTGCTCGTTGTGCTCGCTGTGCTCGCCGCGACCTTGCCGCATGCGGCGCGCGCCGCGGACATCAAGGTCGGCGTCATCCTCGGCTTCACCGGCCCGATCGAATCCCTCACCCCGGGCATGGCCGACAGCGCCGAACTCGCGCTCAAGGAGGCGTCCGAATCGGGCGCGCTGCTCGGCGGCAAGACGATCGAGCCGGTGCGCGGCGACTCCACCTGCGTCGACGCCGCCGCCGCCACCGCCGCCGCCGAGCGGCTGGTCACCGCCGACCGCGTCGCCGCGATCATGGGCGCCGACTGCTCCGGCGTGACCACCGCCATCGCCAACAACGTCGCGGTGCCGAACGGCGTCGTCATGGTCTCGCCGTCGGCGACCTCGCCGGCGCTCTCGACCATCGCCGACAACGGCTACTTCCACCGCACCGCGCCGTCCGACGCGCGCCAGGGGCAAGTGCTGGCGGCGATCCTGAATGACCGCGGCATCCGCAACGTCGCCGTCACCTACACCAACAACGACTACGGCAAGGGCTTGGCCGAATCGTTCGCCGCCGCGTTCGGCGCAAGCGGCGGAAAAGTGGCGATCGAAGTCGCGCACGAGGACGGCAAGGCCGACTACTCCGCCGAAGTCGGCGCGCTGGCCGCCGCCGGCGCCGAGCATCTGGCGGTGTTCGGCTATGTCGACCAAGGCGGCAAAGGCATCATCCAAGGCGCGCTCGACACCGGCGCGTTCAGCCAGTTCATCCTCGCCGACGGCATGATCGGCGACTCGCTGATCGACGCCCTCGGCGACGACATCAACGGCGCCATCGGCTCGCGCCCCGGCGGCGCCGACCAAGCCGCCGCCCAGTTCATCGCCTACGCCAAGTCCAACGGCGTCGACGGCGACGGCCCGTTCCGCGGCGAATCCTACGACGCCGCGGCGTTGTTGGTGCTAGCGATGCAAGCCGCCGGCTCCGCCGACCGCGCCGCGATCCAGTCGAAGATGATGGCGGTGGCGAACGCCCCGGGCGAGTCGATCGCCGTCGGCGAACTGGCCAAAGGGCTGAAGATCCTCGCCGACGGCGGCGAGATCAACTACGACGGCGCGACCAACGTCGAGTTCAACGACGTCGGCGAAGTGTTCGGCTCGTACAAAGAGTTGGAGATTGTGAATCGGAAATTCGAGACCGTGCGGATTCGCTAAACACGGCAGACGCAGACAATGAGACCCCAGCGACTGGGATGGATCGCCGGGGTTTTTTTGCGTGTCATTCGTGATGCGCGTCATGCGGGCCCTGCGGATGCGTTATGCGCGCGCATTCGACGCCGACCGACGCGCGACTTCCGGCAAGATGCCGGTTGGGCTGAAGCGCATCACCAGCAGCAGCACCAAGCCCATCAGGAACAGGCGCATGTGTTGGGCGCTTTCCATTAAGTGCACGCGGGCGGGATGGTGGTCGCCGAGCCAAGCGGTGGCGTTGTCGACGAGCCATAGGCCGGCGGGTTCGGCTTCGACCCACAAGAACCAGATCAGGAAGCCGCCGAGCACGGCGCCCAAGTTATTGCCGGAGCCGCCGACGATCACCATCACCCAGATCAGGAAGGTGAAGCGCAGCGGGTGGTAGGTGCCGGGGGTGAACTGGCCGTCGAGCGTGGTCAGCATCGCGCCGGCGACGCCGACCACCGCCGAGCCCAAGATGAACACTTGCAGATGGCGTGCGGTGACGTTCTTTCCCATCGCGCCGGCGGAGACTTCGTTGTCGCGGATGGCGCGCATCATTCGTCCCCACGGCGAGTTCAGCGCGGCGGCGGCGAGGACCAGCAGCACCGCGAGAACCGCGGCGAACAAACCAGCATAGCAGAGTTTGACGAACAAACTGGAGTAGTCGATCACCGACTGCGCCAGCGCGTTGGTGCGCGCGGCGTCGTCGAGATGCGCCAAGTCGGCGCGGTTGAGTCGCGCGACCCAGTCGATGAACCACGGCGTGCGCTGCAAGTCGATCTCATATGGCACCGGTCGCGCCAGTCCGGTGACGTTCTTGACGCCGCGGGTGAGCCAGTCTTCGTTCTTCAAGAACGCGATGATGATCTCGGAGATGCCGAGCGTGGCGATGGCGAGGTAGTCCGAGCGCAGCCCGAGCGCGACCTTGCCGACCGCCCACGCGGCGGCGGCGGCGAGCAGTCCGCCGGCGAGCCAGGCGAACCCGATCGGCAAGCCGAGGCCGCCGAGATAACCGTGCTTGGCCGGATTGACCGCCTCGATCGCGGCCACCGCCGGAGCGTAGAAATGGCGCGTGGCGAGATAGCCGAGCGCGATCGTCGCGGCGATGCAGAGCAAGCGCGGTTTGCCCGCGCGCAGTCGTCGGCGCAGTTGCGCGGCGACGACGATGGTGGCGACGACGCAGGCGAACGCGAGCAGCAAGCCGACGCCGCCGGCGTCCCACGCGCCCGGCACCGGCGCGTTGGAGATCAGCACCGGCGCGACTCCGCCGAGCGCGGCGAAGCCCATCACACCGACGTTGAACAGCCCGGCGTAGCCCCATTGGATGTTGACGCCGAGCGCCATGATCGCCGAGATCAAACACAAGTTGAGGATCGCCAACGCAAGCGACCACGACTGCCCGAAGCCGACCGCCGCGAGCAACGCGGCCATGATCGCGAAGGCGATGAGCGCGCGTAGCGTCTGGCGAGTCGCGAGTCGCTCGGCGCTCACACCACTCTCCCGCGGAAGATTCCGGTCGGGCGCGCCAGCAAGACCACGACCAGGATGATGAACGACACCGCGAACTTGTAGTCGGTGGATAGCAACTGCACCAAGCCTTGCGGCTCCCATTGCGTTGGCAACAAGTAGGTCAGGAATTTTTTGTACGCGTAGGTCAAGGTGACTTCGGAGAAGGCGATGATGAAGCCGCCGGCGATCGCGCCGATCGGCTGGCCGATGCCGCCGACGATGGAGGCGGCGAAGATCGGAAGGAGTAGATGGAAATAAGTGAACGGCTTGAAACTCTTGTCGAGTCCGTACAGCGTGCCGGCGACGGCGGCGAGCGCGGCGGCGAGGATCCAAGTGACCATCACCACGCGCGCCGGGTCGATGCCGGACAGCAGCGCGAGGTCTTCGTTGTCGGAGAACGCGCGCATCGCCTTGCCGGTGCGGGTGCGCTGCAAAAACCAGAACAACGCGATCACCAACGCGAACGCGACCGCCACGGTCAGCCCTTGCGACACTTTGATCGACAAGCCTTCGGCGAGGCCGGTCATCTCTTTGAAGTCGCGCGCGCGCAGAATGAACCTCGCGCCGTCGGCGAACTGCCGATCGTCGGGTCCGATGATGAATCGCACCAAGCCGTTCAGCATGAACATCACCCCGACCGAGGCGATCACGAACACCACCGGCGGGCTCTTGCGGCGGCGATAGTGTTGATACACGCACTTGTCCGCCAGCACGCAGAACGCCGCCGCGGCGACGATGCCGAACGGCAGGCCGAGCAGCGCGGTCGGCAGCGGCGCGATGCCGACGCCGTGGGACTGCAGCCACCAAGTGGCGAGGATGGTCGCCATCGCGCCGAACGCCATGGTATCGCCGTGGGCGAAGTTGGAGAAGCGCAGCACCGCGTACACCAAAGTCACGCCGAGCGCGCCGAGCGCGAGTTGCGCGCCGTACGACAACGCCGGCACCAGCACGAAGTTGGCGAGCAGGACGAAGGCGTTTAATAGATCGGTCATGGTCTAAGTCGTCGCCGGCGAATGTGTTGGCAATCGCACGCGAACTTTTTTACTTGCGCGTCTTCGGCGTAGGAGTGCAATGCGCTGTCGTTCATTTTCCACGCACCGGCAAATACCAAACGCGCTCATCCGCCGAGGAAGGAGCGGCGCACTTCGGGGTTGGCGAGCAGCGCGGCGCCGGTGTCGGTGTGGCGGTTCTCGCCGACCACCAGCACGTAGCCGCGGTCGGCGATGGCGAGCGCTTGGCGCGCGTTCTGCTCGACCATCAGCACGCCGACGCCGGTGTCGCGCACTTCGAGGATGCGCTCGAACAACTCGTCCATCACGATCGGCGACACGCCGGCGGTCGGCTCGTCGAGCATCAGCACCGACGGCGCGGTCATCAGCGCGCGCCCGACCGCGACTTGCTGGCGCTGCCCGCCGGACAACTCGCCGGCGGCTTGCCCGCGCTTGTTCGTCAGCGCCGGGAACAGCGCGAACACCTGGCGCATGGTCTCGTCGCAGTCGTCGCGCCGCAGATACGCGCCCATCTCGAGATTCTCCTGCACCGTCAGATTGACGAACACGTTGGCGGTCTGCGGCACGAAGGCGATGCCGCGCGCCACCCGCGCCTGCGGCGCGACGGCGGAGATGTCCTCGCCGTCGAGCAGCACGCGCCCGCGGCGCAGGTTGAGCAAGCCGAGCATCGCCTTCATCGCGGTGGATTTTCCGGCGCCGTTCGGACCGACGATGACCGCGATCTCGCCGCGATCAACGCCGACGGTGCAGCCCTTGATGATGTCGGCGTCGCCATAGCCGCCGGTCATGTCCTCGCCGACCAGCAGTGTCATGCCGGCTCGCCCGTCGGTTGCGCGCTTGGTTGCGCGTTCGGTTGCATCGTTGATTGCGCTTCCGATTGCGCCGCCGATTTCTTCGCGCCGCGTTCGATCATGCCGACTCGTCCACCGACTGCGTGTTCGACTCCGTTCCCGGTCGCACTTCCGACTTCGCCGTCGGTCGCTTCAGGCCGCGGCCGAGATAGGCTTCGATGACTTGCTCGTTGGCTTTGACTTCGGCGGCGCTGCCTTCGGTCAGCACCGCGCCTTCGGCCATCACGATCACCGGGTCGCACAGGCGGCTGATGAAGTCCATGTCGTGCTCGATCATGCAGAAGGTGTAGCCGCGCTCGCGGTTCAAGCGCAGGATGGCGTCGCCGATGTCGCGCAACAAGGTGCGGTTGACGCCGGCGCCGACTTCGTCGAGCAGCACCATCTTGGCGTCGGTCATCATCGTGCGGCCGAGTTCGAGCAGTTTCTTCTGCCCGCCGGAGAGGTTGCCGGCGAGTTCGTCGGCGACATGCGACAACTTCAGGAACGCCATCACCTCCTCCGCCCGGCGCCGGATCTTCGCCTCTTGGCGACCGATCAAACGCCGCCGCGCCCACGCGCTCGGCAGATGCTCGCCGGCTTGCGACGCCGGCACCATCATGAAGTTCTCGCGCACGGTCAGGCGCGCGAACTCGTGCGCGATCTGGAAGGTGCGCAGCAGCCCCTTGGCGAACAACTGATGCGGCGCCAAGCCGGTGATGTCCTCGCCGTCGAGGCGCACGCGCCCGCCGCTCGGCGCGTGCACGCCGGCGATGATGTTGAACAGCGTGGTCTTGCCGGCGCCGTTCGGCCCGATCAGCCCGGTGATCGTGCCCAACTTGATCTCGAGGCTGGCGCCGTCGACCGCCTTCAAGCCGCCGAAATGCTTCGACACCGATTCGATTTGAATCATGACGACGGCGGCTGCAAGTGATACGCCAGCAATGCTTGGCGGCTGTCCGGCGCGGTCTCGGCTACGTCCAACGCGAGCGCGTCGGCGACGGCGATGAAGTTCGCGGCGACGACTTCGGACTCTTGCAAGGTGAACGGTCCGTCGCAGACGCAGGCGAACACGCGTCCCCAACTTCGGTTCGCCGGTTCGCGCGCGGCGTCCTCGAACCACAAGTCAAAGCAGCAGATAAGCGGCGGCGACACGCCCAACTCCTCGGCGAGTTCGCGCGCGGCGGAGTGTTCGTAGGTCTCGCCGTCGCGTACCACGCCGCCGGCGGCGAGGTCGAGTCGCCCGGGATAGAGGTCTTTGCCGTCGGCGCGGCGCTGCGCCAGGATCTCGCCGGCGGCGTTGAAGACGAGGATGTGGGCAGCGCGGTGGATCAACGCGCCGGCGCGCATCTCGTCGCGCCGCGCGGCGCCGACGACGGCGTCCGAGGAGTCGACGATGCTGACCAGTTCCGCGTCCATCGCCGGATTATAAAGGCGATCGCCGCCGCGGCGGACGCAAAAACGGCGGCGGGACTGATCGTCGCTGCCGCCGTCGTCGTCGTGCTTTCGCCGAATGCCGCTTTGGTCGACCGCCGCCTTGGTCGACCGCGTTGGCGAGGTCGTCAGTTCCTCGGCGCGCCCCGTTTTTCGCAGAACGAAGGGTCGGACTTGACGCCTTTTCGGCCCGGCGCGCACGCCACCCAATTTATGTTCTGCGACGGAAGGAATATGGTTTTGATCTTGCCGGAATAACGATCCCCCTGCATTATCATGGCCACGGCATCATGATTCCGCGCCATGGTCACTTTGCGGCTGAAAACCCCGTCGTCCGCACCGCATGCATACTCGGAGAACTCACCGCCTTGCTGCGCATCGCGGAAGCAATAGTGGAGCACGACTTGGCTGTTGCAAGCATTCATCCAACGCATGCCCCGCACGCCATTTTTCGTATCCTTGAACGGTCTGATGCAAGAATTCTTGTCTTTCACCATATATCCGGGCGTTGCATGCTTGGGTCTCGGTCGTTCGCACACCGCGCGGCGCGAGCTTTCCTTGACCGCGAGTTCGCCCGGACGGCAAGCGATCCAATGCGCATCGCCGGTCGGGACGGTCTGGGATTGAGATGCGACATAGAGTTGCAGTTTGGCGCTGAAATTTTTGCTGGCGGGATCGCATGCGGACGCGTTGGCGCTCGGCGCGTCGCGCAAGCAATAATGCACCATGACTTGGCCGCCGCAGTGATTCATCCAACGCACTCCCTTCTCGCCGCCGCTCCATCTCGCCGCTATCATTCGGACGCAGGCGCTTTGGCTTTGGACGGTGAAGTCGGGCTCGCCGTCGTCGCTGTGGTGGCCGTGGTTGGCGTGGTAGCCGTGGTAGCCGTGGCTGGCGCGCGCGGAATCGATGGCGAAAAACGGCGACCACTGCGACCACGAAGGCGACAGCAGCGACGCGCCGACCACGGCGACCGCCAGCAACAGCAAGTTGGCGAGAACGAAGTTCTTGAGCAGCGTTTTCATGGCATCTTCCTAAGTTTTATTTGGTTGTCGTGGCGACGTGAAAAACCACCGTGCATTCCTTCGGGCGGTCGCGTAAATGCGCGCGCAATGCGAACGTATATGGTTTATTGCTGTCCAATCCGCCCATCAAATGCCGGGTTTTTGTGGACGTTATCGGCTGGTGATGGAGTGCTTTGTCAGCGCATAATTTTTCCAGCGTGTTGCCTCCGGAGATGGTGCCGGGGATTACCATCAACGTGTATTTCTCCAAGTCGCCGCTCGGTTTTTGCCATTGAAAAAACACCGACCGGTCACGCGGGTATTTGGTAAAACCCAAGCCGGCTTTGTGAAGTTTGCGAATCGTTACCGCCGCCGATTCATGCTCGGTCTCGGGTTTGAAGCAATTCGTTTCGCTGTCGCTGATTCGAATCGCCGTTTCGCCTTCTTTGCAAGTCCACCAACTCACGGTGCGTCCGCCCGCTTGCGAAGAAAACGACCGCCAGTCTCCGAACACCGAACTACCCTGCCGCTGATAGCCGCGAAAAGTGGTTTGGCGTTTATATTTCCGCCCATGATTACACGACTCGGTAATCAACGGTGAGTCGGCATAACACCAGTTGAGGGTGACTTTATGCGAACATACATTGCCCACCCGCCAGATTTTTTTGTCGTCTTTGTTATACGAATACTCGTCGATGCAACCGTTTTCGGCACCGAGTTTGGCGTGCGCGGCGGTGGTGACGGCGACGCTGGAAAAGACCGCGACGGCGAGCAGCAACGCGTTCGCTATGGTGAGGTTTTTGATGAAAGTTTTCATGTTGGACTCGGACTCAGTTGGACTTGTGTTACTGATGCTGGCTTTCGACATTGCTATGGCGCGCGTTATACCACAAACCGCGCGCAGCGTCAAATGGCGCGGTTTTGGTTCGGTTTGCGCGCTTGAAACGGCGCCGCGCAATCGCTACTATTCGCGCTTAGCGCATCGGCGCGGACGAGCGCAAACCCGGATGAAGAGAGCATCATGCTAGTCGGCGTACCCAAAGAGATTAAGAACCACGAGCACCGCGTCGGCATGTCGCCGACCAGCGTGCGCGAGATGGTGAAGCATGGCCACGAGGTCGTGGTCGAGTCCGGCGCCGGCGCGGGCATCGGCGCCGGCGACGATGCCTATGTCGCCGCCGGCGCGCGCATCGCCGCCGGCGCGCCGGCGATCTTCGCCAGCGCCGACATGATCGTCAAGGTCAAGGAGCCGCAGGCGTCGGAGCGCGCGATGCTGCGCGACGGGCAGGTGCTGTACGCCTATCTCCACCTCGCGCCGGACGCCGAGCAGACGCGCGACCTGGTCGCCAGCGGCGCGACCTGCATCGCCTACGAGACCGTGACCTCGCCGCGCGGCGGGCTGCCGCTGCTGGCGCCGATGTCGAAGGTCGCCGGGCGGATGGCCGTCCAGGCCGGGGCCCACTCGCTCGAGGCCCCGCAGGGCGGTGCCGGGCTGCTCATCGGGGG
>JBPCXC010000142.1:0-3839 GCA_051008875.1 bacterium | reverse complement strand
GGCGGTCGAGGAATCTTTGCCAGTCGTCGCCACGGCGATCGTCAGCAATGTCGCCGACGCGATTTCCGACCGCATCGGCGCGGTCAGCGATGGCGGCGGCGGGAACCACTTCGACGCCGCTTCGCTGGCCGCATCGTTCGCGACGCAAAGCGCGGCGGCGATGGCGGATGGCGCGGAGTTTGAAAGCGTCGTCGGCGACGGCGTCAAGCGACTCTTGGACGGCAAGACGCATTCGCTGGCGCTGTCCGGCGACGGCGGCGCAAGCGATGGCGCGGGCGTGTGGCTCGGCGGGTCGTACCAAAACCTCGGCGGCGAGGATGAAGCGTTGGACTGGGACGGCGCTTTATACAGCGTCCAAATCGGCGCCGACGCGCGCCTCAACAACGGAGTGCTCGCCGGCGCGGCGGTGTCGCGGAGCGAGGGCGAATGGGATTATGAAACGGTCGACATGAACGACGACACCGTCGAAGGCACGATTGAATTATCAACCACCAGCGTGCATCCGTATTTCGCCTGGCGACGCGCCGGCGGGATGGACATCTGGGCGAGCATCGGCTACGGCGAAGGCGACTTGGAAAACCGCGAAGACACAAACGGCGGCGCGCAAGCATCGGGCGATGTGGAACTGCGAAGCGCATCACTCGGCATCGCCAGCGGCGACCTCGCGGTCGACGACGCAAGCACGATGCGCTTGAAGTTCGACGCGCAAGTTGCGAACACGGAAGTGGACTACGACGACGCGGGAGTCATCGACTTGGATGTCGCATCGCGGCGCGTGCGCGTCGGCATGGAGTTCGGCGGCGGCGGCGCGGCGAACGGCACGCGGCGCGCGTTCGAGTTGGGCGCGAGATACGACGGTGGCGACGCGCGCTCCGGCGTCGGCATCGAACTTGGCGGACATTTGGCGCACGACAACGGCGACGGCGTCAGCGCGTCGCTGAACGCGCGCGCGTTGCTGGCGCACGGCGGGAAGCACGACGAATGGGGCGTGAGCGGGACGCTGCGGTATGCGCCGGGCGCGGACGGTCAGGGCTTGTCGTGGCGCGTGGAGCCCGGCTGGGGCGTGACGCAAAGCGGCGTCGATCGCCTGTGGACCGAAAGCGCGGCGGAGTTGGCGGATGATTCGCCCGATGAATCATTCAACCCAATCGCAAGAATGGACAGCGAGATCGCCCACGGCTTCGCCTTCGGCGAAGGGATGCTGACGCCATACAGCGGACTGCGCTTGTCGGACGGCGCGCGCGACTGGCGCCTCGGCGGACGGTACAAGTTGACCGCATTGCCGCTGGAGATGAGCGTGGAGGCGTATCGCAAGCAACGCGATGCCGGAAACGAAACCGGCGCGTTGTTCAAAGCGGGTTTGACTTGGTGAAGCGAGCGCGCCCGTAAGCGCGAAATGAGCGCGCCTTTCGGGCGCGCTATGCTCGCGAAAAACCGCTCGCCGCGGTTTTTCCCCGCTCTTTTCTTTTGCCGTCATTCCCGCAGGGATGCGGGGAATCCATTCGCCACGGATGGCAATTTGAACTCTGGCGGGGTGGTGTGAGCAAAGCGCGCGACTCCGTTCGCACCAACAGCCAGCAAGCCTTCGGCTTGCCTCGCTCGCTGACGCGAGCGATGGATTCCCGCTTAAAGACTGCGGGAATGACGGTAGGGGGGAGATGGTTGCGGGAAAAAATCGCCGGGGGCGATTTTTCGCGAGCGAAGCGAGCCCGAAGGGTGCGTATCAGGATGATACGCGCAAAGACGGCGGGGAGTGGCTCGCTGCGCTCGCGCGCGGTCGAAAGCGAGCGCGCCTCGCGCGAAGTGAGCGCGCTCTTCGGGCGCGCTACTCCGGCGCAACGTGCGCCCAAGCGAGCGCGGCGCGTTGGTGGATGAACGGCGAATGCACGCGCAGGATGTCCACTCCCTGGCGGCACAGCGCAAGCGAGACGCCGAGCGTCTCCAAGTCGCGCTGCGGCGCCGGGCGCGGCGCGGTTTCGGCGGCATCGGCGGTGGCGTCGGCGATGGCGGCAGCGGCGGGTGCGGTCGCGGGCGCAGGCGCGGTCGCCAGGAACGACTTGCGCGAATGACCGACCAGCAGGCGCAGGCCGGCGCGGCGCAGTTCGCGGCAACTCGAAAGCAACGCCAGCGACTGCGTCGCGGTCTTGCCGAAGCCGATGCCGGGGTCGAGGATGATGCGGTTGAAGTCGAGCCCGGCGGCGTCCCACATCTCCATCCGCCGCCGCGCCCACTGCGCCACCTGCGTCGCCGCGCCGGGCGTGCGCGGCAAGGTCACCGCGGCGTCCGCCGGCACGCTCAGGCTATGCATCGCCACCACCTGGCAGCCGCTGTCCCGCGCCAGCGCGATCATCGCCGGGTCGGCGAGCCCGCCGACGTCGTTGATCACATCGATGCCATAGCGCAGCGCGCGCTCGATCACGCTCGGCTTGCGGCTGTCCACCGACAGCCACGGCTTGATCCGCCGCCCGCGCAGTTTCGCCTCAAGCATCGCCAACGCCGGCTCGAGCCGCGCCCATTCCTGCTCGGCGTCGAGCGGTTCGTCGTCGTCGCGCGCGCCGCGCGGACGGGTCGACTCGGCGCCGAGGTCGATGATCTGCACATTGCGCGCAATCAGTTTTTCGAAATACGCGTCGAGCGCGTCCGAGTCGCTCCACTCGCCGCCGTCGGAGAACGAGTCCGGCGTCAAGTTGATGATCGCCATCCACAACGGAATCGGACGCACCGCATCGGTCAACTCGAACACGTGCTCGCCGCGCGCGCCTACGGCTAAATCGCTCTGCAAATGCAGCAGCGGCGTCAGCACGAAATCGCGCCGCGCGGCATCGGGATGCGGCAGTTTCAACGCCGCCGAATCAAGCCGCTCGCCGCGCCACCACAGCAAGTCAATATCAATCGGCCGCGGCGCCCACTTCGGCGCGACGATGCGGGCGGGTGCGTGCTCGTCATCGGCGATGACTCGATCGAGCGCGTGCTCGTCAGCACTCGCAACATGACCGAGTTCGTCATCGCCGGCGCCGCGATCGAGTTCGCGTTCATCATTGCCGACGTCGCGACCGAGTTCGCGTTCGTCATCGCCGACGCGACTCGGTTCGCGCTCATCATTGCCGACGCCGCGATCGAGTGCGCGTTCATCATTGCCGATGGCACGACCGAATGCGCGTTCGTCATCGCCGATGGCGCAGCCGAGTTCGTGCTCGCTATTGTCCGCGCCGCGACCGAGTTCGCGTTCGATTTGCTTCGCGATCGCCAGTCCTTGCTGCGGCGACCAGTCGGCTTCGCCGCGCACGGCGAGGTTGAGGTATGGCCGGCACCATGTCGGGTCGGCGTCGGGCGGCAGCAACGCCGGCGACTCGACCAGCGGCGACACCCGCTCCAAGCGGAATCCGGCGGCCACCAGATGCTCGATCGCGCGCTCCAGATTGCGCGCGCGATCGCCCTCGTTGGCGCCGAGGCCGAGATACAGGGTCATCGGCGCACCGCTCGGTTAATCATCGCCGCGCGCGGGAATGTCATGGTTCATTGCCAACATTGCGTCAGAGTTCAAATTGCCATCCATGGACAACTGGATTCCGACGTCCAAGCCGGAATGACGACGAGGAGTGACTCGCTTCGCTCGCGAAAAAACGCTCCCGGCGTTTTTTCCCGCAACCATCTCCCCCGCCGTCATTCCCGCAGTCTTTAAGCGGGAATCCACACTCGCGCAAGCGAGTGATGCAGGCCGAAGGGCTGCTTGCTTTTGATGCGCGCGGGAATTGCATGGCTTGTTCGCACCACCCCGCCAGATTGAAGATCGCCATCCATGGACAACTGGATTGCTCGTATCATCCTGATACTCGCCC
>JBPCXC010000141.1:0-9350 GCA_051008875.1 bacterium | reverse complement strand
GAGCAAGACATGAATCTCCGCTCGCACCAACAGCAAGCAAGCCTTCGGCTTGCCTCACTCGCGTTCGCGAGTGTGGATTCCCGCTTAACAGACTGCGGGAATGACGGCTAAGAGGAGTGAATTGCGGGAATGACGGCGGAGGGGGAGGTGTTGCGGGAATGATGGTGGGGGAAGATTGTTGCGGGGAATCCATTTCTGCTGTTGTTGCGCGAGCGCAGCGAGCCACTTGCGCGGCGGCGCGGCTTTGACCGGCTTTGCGCAAATCGTCTATACTGCTCGCCAAACCCCATTCCCCAACTCAACCATCGGAGAACAATCATGAAACGTCGTGAACTATTGAAGGGCGCCGCCGCCGGCGCGGCGGTGACCGCCGCCGCGGTCGGCGTGACCGCCTGCTCGCAAGAGGACGGCAACGCCGCGCTGCAGAAGCAACTGGATGAAGCCAACGCCAAGATCGCCGAGATGACTTCGGCGCAGCAAGCGCCGGCGGCGGTCAAGGCGCGCATCGAGACCGCGATGGTCTCGACTTGGCCGCGCGACTTCCCCGGGCTCGGCACCGGCGCGCAACGCTTCGCCAAGCGCGTCGCCGACATCAGCGAAGGCCGCATCATTGTCGAATACTTCGCCGGCGGCGAGCGCGTCAAGCCGTTCGACTCGTTCGACGAAGTCGCCTCGGGCAACGCGCAGTTCTATCACGCCGCGGAATACTACTGGAAGGGCAAGCATCCCGGCTGGGCGTATTTCACCGCGGTGCCGTTCGGCCTGACCTACACCGAGATCAACGGCTGGATTCGCTTCGGCGGCGGCCAGGAGTTGTGGGACGAACTCGCCGCCGGCTTCGGGCTGAAGGGCTTGATGTGCGGCAACACCGGGGTGCAGATGGGCGGCTGGTTCCGCAAGGAGATGAACGGACCGGACGACTTCAAGGGCTTGAAGATGCGCATCCCGGGACTCGGCGGCGACGTGCTCGCCAAACTCGGCGCCTCGCCGGTGTCGCTGCCCGGCAGCCAGATCTACGAGAACCTGGTGTCCGGCGCGATCGACGCCACCGAGTGGGTCGGGCCGTGGAACGACAGCGTGATGAAGTTCTACGAGGCGGCGAAGTACTACTACTATCCCGGCATGCACGAGCCCGCCGCGATGCTCGCCTGCGGCGTCAACAAGTCGTTCTGGGAGAGTTTGTCGCGCGGCGACCGCGCGTTGATCGAAGCCGCCGCATCGACCGAGAACGACGTGATGATGTCGGAATACAATGCCAAGAACGGCGAAGCGCTGGCGAAGTTAATCTCGGAGCAAGGCGTGCAGTTGAAGGTGTTCAACGACGAGATCTACGACGCCTTCGGCAAAGCCTCCGACGAGGTGTTCGCCGAAGTGGTCGAGCACAGCGACTTGGCGCGGCGCATCCACGAGAGTTTCGTGCGCGGGCGCGCCAACATCGGCGCCTGGGCGAAAATCTCCGACCAGGAGTATGTGCGCCAGAGAAACCGCGTGCTCGGTTTGTGAGTCGCATCGGATTTGCCCGCCGGCTCACGCGCGCAGATGGAGACGGAGCCGCTCGGCTCCGTTTCTTTTGCGCGCGCGTCGGTGACGGCAGCGGTGGCGGCACGAGTCGGTGACGACGCGCCTCCTCGCCGTCATTCCCGCACGGATGCGGGGAATCCAGTCGCCATGGATGGCAATCTAAACGCTGGCGACAATGCGCCGAAAAGCAAAAGAGATTCCCGCTTAAAGACTGCGGGAATGACGGCGGGGGAGATGACGGCGGGCGGTAACGGCGGACGGTGGCGGTGATCACGGCCAAGTTGGCGGCGGCGTTCGCGACCAAGTTCGCGACCGCGTTCGCGTCGGGTATCACCGCCGTGGCGAGCGCGGCGATCGTGTTGCGCGCGCTGGCGGCGGTGATGGCGACGCTGGCATTGCTGTTCCTGCTCAACAACTACCTAGTGCATTGGCGCGGCTGGCCGCCGTTGCTCGCCGACGCGTCGCCGTTCGAGTGGACGCGCACCCTCGGCTACGGCGCGCTGCTCGCCGGCGCGTGCGCGCGCGTCGCGCTGACTCCGCGCCGCGGTCTGGCCGACGACGCCGAGTTGTACTTCCGCGCCGCCGCGTACATCATCCGCGCGTCGTTCTGGGCGGTGCTGCTGATCGGGCTGTGCGATATGCTGATCTCGTTCCTGCGCGTCGAGGCGTACCTGCAGTCGGTCGTCGGCCAACGCCTGACCACGCAACTCGGGCGACCGGTGTTCCGCGGCACCTATGTGCATTGCCCGCTGCTCGCGGCGTCGCTGGTGATCGCCTGGTTCACGCGCTCGCTGAGCTTCGTGTGGCTGACGCTGCTGGTGGTGATGGCGGAGTTCCAAGTGGTCGTGTCGCGCTTCGTGTTCTCGTACGAGCAAGCCTTCATGGGCGACTTGGTGCGCTTCTGGTATGCCGCGCTGTTCCTGTTCGCCAGCGCGCACACGCTGTCCGCCGAAGGGCATGTCCGCGTCGATGTGCTGTACGCCAACTTCGGCGCGCGCGGCAAGGCGCTGTGCAACGCCGCCGGCGCCGCGCTGCTCGGGCTGCCGGTGTGCTGGACGATCATGCTGCAAGGCTTCTCCGGCAAAGGCGCGAGCATCGTCAGCCCGCTGCTCGGCTTCGAGATCTCGCAAAGCGGCTACGGCATGTACGTCAAGTACTTGATGGCCGGATTCCTGTTGATCTTCGCGCTGTCGATGCTGTTCCAGTTCGTCGGCGCGTTCCTGCAAAACGCCGCGACACTGTGCGGCGAACGCGACGACGCGCATGAAGACGACGGCGCGCCGTCGGCGATGACCGCTTGACGCCGCCGACTTCAAGCGCAACGACGACGACAACTACAATCGCAATCGCAGCGACAACTACAATCGCAATCGCAACCACCCCGCAACTTCAACCGCCGTCGCAACCGCAACCGCATCCGTGGAACTCGTCTTTCTCGTCCTGTTGATCGTGCTGATGATCCTGGCGCTGACCGCCGGCTATCCAGTCGCGTTCGCGTTGCCGGGCTCGTCGATCATGGCGATCGCGCTGGCGGCGTTGTGCGGCTATTGGTTCGCCGGTGACTCGTCGGCGTATTTCGCGCAGGACGGCCCGACGCAATGGCTGAGCGCCGGCGTGACCAACTTCCGCAGTTTGTACTGGGACGTCGAGCGCGACACGCTGATCGCGATCCCGCTGTTCGTGTTCATGGGCATCATGCTGCAGCGCTCGAAGATCGCCGAGGACTTGTTGGTGGCGATGGCGCAACTGTTCGGCCCGGTGCCCGGCGGGCTCGGCATCTCGGTGGTGTTCGTCGGCGCGCTGCTGGCGGCGAACACCGGCATCGTCGGCGCCACCGTGATCGCGATGGGGCTGATCTCGCTGCCGGCGATGCTGCGCAACAACTACGCCAAGCCGCTCGCTGCCGGCACCATCTGCGCCTCCGGCACGCTCGGCCAGATCATCCCGCCGTCGATCGTGCTGATCATCCTCGCCGACCAACTGACCAGCGCGGTCGATCAAGCCAGCGCCGCGCGCACCGCCGAATACAAAGCCGCCACCGGCGAACTGACCATGCCGTCGGAGTTCGGCATCACCTCGGCGAGCGCCGGCGACATGTTCATGGGCGCGTTGATTCCGGGCGTGCTGCTGGTCGGCATCTACATGCTGTACATCCTCATCCGCGCGCTGCTGCGCCCCGAGATCGCGCCGCCGGTGCCGTATGACGGACGCTACGACGCCAAGTTCGTGGTGCGCGTTTTGATCGCGCTGGTGCCGCCGCTGTCGCTGATCTTCGCCGTGCTCGGCTCGATCGTCACCGGCGTCGCCACGGTCAACCAAGCCGGCGCGATCGGCGCCATCGGCGCGATGATCATGGGCGGCTATCGCCTGCACGACGGCCGGCGCGGCGCCTATCTGCCGGCGATCCTCGCCATCGCCGCGACCGTCGCGGTGCTGGTGTTGATCAACCTGTTCGACCTCAACATCAAGAACATCAAGAGCAACCGCGACCTGACCGGCATCGTCCTCGCCGCGCTCAGCGTCGCCGCGCTGCTGGCGGCGGTGCTGTGGAGCGCGTGGCGCGCATACACCATCGACGACACGCTGCGCGGCGTGATGATCGAGACCGCCAAGACCACCTCGATGGTGTTCATCATCCTGATCGGCGCGGCGATGCTGACCTCGGCGTTCCGCGGCTTCGGCGGCGAGCATCTGGTCAAGGAGTTCCTGACCGGCCTGCCCGGCGGCTTCTGGACGCAGTTCGTGGTGGTCATGATGGTCATCTTCCTGCTCGGCTTCTTCCTCGACTTCATCGAGATCGCGGTGGTGGTGGTGCCGATCGTCGCGCCGATCCTGCTCGCCGATCCGTCGGCGAACATCACCGCGGTTTGGCTCGGCGTGATGATCGGTTTGAACATCCAAACTTCGTTCTTAACGCCACCGTTCGGCTTCGCGTTATTTTACTTGCGCGGCGTCGCACCACCGTCGGTCAAGACCACGCACATCTACAAAGGCGCGTTCGCGTTCATCGTGCTGCAACTCGCCGGACTCGCCATCGCCGGCTACTATCCCGGGCTGGTCAACTACATGCCATACCGCACCTACCTGACCTCCGACACCGCGCCGCCGCCGGTCAATCCGAGATTGCAATGGTGCATGGAACGCCGCGTGTTCGCGCAGTACCGCGACGGTCGCGACGCCATCTTCGGCGGCATCGAGCGCGCGCGCGGCTTGGACTTGGCGACGCTGCCGCCGGCGCATCGGCACGCGTTCGACGTCGGCGTCGCCGCCGCCGCCGGCACTTTCGAGATGGTCGAACATGCCGCCGAAACGCAAACCGTGTTGGACGAATACACCGAAGGCTATCGCCCGCTGCAACGGCAAGTGCGGCGCATGCGGATCGAGATGCGCGCGTTGGACCGGCGCATCGAGCAAGCCGACCGCAAGCACGAGCGGCTGCGGCGCAGCGCTCAAGCAACGCAAACCCAACTCGATCCGCTGGAAGGCGAGATCGCATCGTTGCGCCGGCAGCGGCAAGCGATTGAAGATCGCGTGCCGGCGCGATGGGAGTCCGCCAAGGCGCGATACGTCGAACTCGCGCGCGCCGACAAAGACGCCCGCCGCGCCTATCGCCGCAATGTGGACGACGCGTATCAATCGCTGCTCGACTTGCGCGCGACCATCCGCGACGGCGCCGCGTTGCCGGCGTTGCGCCCGGAGTTGCGCGCGCTGCATGACGCGATCAACACGCAACAGCCGGCGCAGGCGATCGAGCAAATCAAGCAAGTCGAGCGCGCGTTGCGCGGGCTCGGCGGCGTCGGCGCGATCCAGTCGCCGCTGATGCAAGCCCGCCGCGCATTGAAGGACGGCGTCGGCGCGCGCGACGCCGCGCTCGCTTTGGCGCAACAATCGTTGACGCAACTCGACGCCGAGATCGCCTGGCGCGAAGCCGCCGCGAGCGCGCTGCTGCCGTCGCTCGACCGATACAACGACGCGATCAAGGACACCATCGGCCTGCGCCTGCAAACTCGCCTGAGCACCGAGCAAGCCAAGGACATCGCCGCCTGCCGCTCGGCGCATCGCGACATCTCGTTCAACTTCTAGCGGACGCATCGACGTGAACGACTCCTTCATCGCGCACTTAAGCCGCCAACTCGACGACCTCAAGCGCGACGGGTTGTTCAAGCCGGAGCGGGTGATCGACTCGCGTCAATCGAGCGAGATCACGGTCGCGTCGGGCGCCGCGTCGGGCGAAATCGTGCTGAACTTCTGCGCCAACAACTATCTCGGCTTGGCCGACGACGCCGAACTGGTCGCCGTCGCCCAAGTTGCGCTCGAACGACACGGCTACGGCATGGCGTCGGTGCGATTCATCTGCGGCACGCAAGGCGTGCACAAGCAACTCGAGGCGCGGCTGGCGGCGTTCTTGAGAATGGACGACTGCATCTTGTACTCGTCGTGCTTCGACGCCAACGCCGGCTTGTTCGAGACGCTGCTCGACGCGCGCGACGCGATCATCTCCGACGAACTCAACCACGCCTCCATCATCGATGGCGTGCGCCTGTGCAAGGCGCGCCGCTATCGCTATCGCAACAACGACATGGCGTCGCTGCGCGAATGCCTCGAACAAGCCGCCGACGCGCGCTTTCGCTTGATCGCGACCGACGGCGTGTTCTCGATGGACGGCGTGATCGCCGACCTCGGCGGCATCTGCGACCTAGCGCAACAACACGACGCGATGGTGATGGTGGACGACAGCCACGCGGTCGGCGTGGTCGGCGACGACGGGCGCGGCACGCCGCAGCATTGCGGCGTCGAGGCGCGCATCGACATCCTCACCGGCACGCTCGGCAAGGCGCTCGGCGGCGCCTCCGGCGGCTACGCCTGCGCACGCGGCGAGATCGTCGAGTGGCTGCGCCAGAGATCGCGGCCATACTTGTTCTCGAACACGCTGGCGCCGGTGATCGCGGCGACGACGCTGACCGCGCTCGAGATGATCGAACGTTGTCCGGCGTTGCGCGCGCGACTGCGCGACAACGCCGATCGATTCCGGCGCGGGATGAGCGCGCTCGGATTCGCATTGCGCGGCGACGGACATCCGATCATTCCGGTGATGCTCGGCGACGCCGAGTTGGCGCGGCGATTCGCCGAGGCGATGCTCGCGCGCGGCGTGTATGTCACCGGTTTTTCATACCCGGTGGTGCCGCGCGACGCGGCGCGCATTCGCGTGCAGATGTCGGCGGCGCACAGCCGCGCGCAAATTGATCGCGCGGTCGGCGCGTTCGCCGAAGTCGGCAACGAACTCGGCGTGATCGGCAACGCGCGATGAGCGCAACGACGACGATGAAGGCGCTGGTCAAGTCGCGCGCCGAGCCGGGGCTGTGGATGGAGTCGGTGCCGGTGCCGACGCCGGCGGCGGGCGAAGTGCTGATCCGCATCCGCCAGACCGCGATCTGCGGCACCGACATGCACATCTGGAACTGGGACGAGTTCGCCGCCGGCATCGTGCCGGTGCCGATGGTGGTCGGCCACGAGTTCTGCGGCGAGATCGTCGACGCCGGCGCCGCGGCGAGTCGCTATCGCGTCGGCCAGCGCGTCTCCGGCGAAGGGCATCTGACCTGCGGCGACTGCCGCAACTGCCGCGCCGGACGCGGGCATTTGTGCCGCAACACCGTCGGCCTCGGCGTGCAGCGACCGGGCGCGTTCGCCGAATACTTGACGTTGCCGGAAGCGAACGTGGTGCCGATACCGGACGACATCCCCGACCGCATCGCCGCGATCTTCGACCCGTTCGGCAACGCCGTGCACACCGCGCTGAGTTTCGACTGCGTCGGCGAGGACGTGCTGGTCACCGGCTCCGGCCCGATCGGCATCATCGGCGCGCTGGTCGCCAAGACCGCCGGCGCGCGCAAGGTGGTGATCACCGACATCAACCCGGCGCGGCTGGATCTCGCCAGGCGGATGGGCGTCGAGCACGTGGTCGACGCCACCGAGCAAAACCTCGCCGATGTGATGCGCGAAATCGGCATGAACGAGGGCTTCGACATCGGCTTGGAGATGTCCGGCGCGGCGAGCGCGTTCCGCGACATGATCGAGAACATGAACAACGGCGGCAAGATCGCGATCCTCGGCATCGCCCCGACCAGTTTCGAGATCGACTGGAATCAGGTCATCTTCAAGATGCTGACGCTGAAGGGAATCTACGGCCGCGAAATCTTCGAGACCTGGTACAAAATGATCGCGCTGGTGCAGTCCGGCCTAGATGTATCGCCGCTGATCACCCACCAAATCAACGCCGACGACTTCGCCGAAGGCTTCGAAGCGATGCAGTCCGGCAACGCCGGCAAGGTGGTGATGCGCTGGGGGTGAGGCGCAAAAAATTCAGGCGTTGAAAAACCACTTCATCACGGCGATAGTCAAAGCCACAGCCACGCCCATGCCGCCTAGCACCCCGCTCAGCACCCAGACCTTCACCTTCTCGACATCCGTCTTGGTTGCCATGTACCGCATTTCGGCCTCGATAGCAGCGAGCCGCTCGCCATAGCCGCCGCCATCCGAGCCGCCCCCCGCCCCCTGATTGGGCGACGACATTGGTATTACATTATTCCTTGATGCATTCACCGCTGGGCTCTTCCCCAAAGATTCAATTTTTCCCAGAGCGCAGCATCAAAAAATCCATAATATGCGCCCAGTTCGAGCACCACCCCCGAGGTTCCTTTATCAACGTTAATGCCGAGAATCTCAGTGACATCGGAAGGACTTGGGCTGTCGCCAGCGACCGCCCATACGCCCGGCATAATCTCGTGATTATAATCAGGAAAGCAACTTGTCACCGCTACTTCGATTTTATTATTTTCCGGCGAGATCACTATAAAGCAGTTCATCGATTCCAATGCCTTTGTTCAACAGCGGTCAATATGCGGTGCACCAAAAGGATTGTCAAGGTTATTTTGTTCATCGCTCAATACCGATAATGCTCCGGCTTATACGGGCCGTCGAGCGGGACGCCGAGGTAGTCGGCTTGTTGCTTGGTCAGTTCGGTCAGGCGCGCGCCGATTTTGTCGAGGTGGAGGCGGGCGACTTCCTCGTCGAGGCGTTTCGGCAGGACGTGGACGTTGTTGTCGTATTGCTCGCCGTCGCGCCACAACTCGATCTGCGCCAGCACTTGGTTGGTGAAACTGTTGGACATGACGAAACTCGGGTGGCCGGTGGCGCAGCCGAGATTCACCAGGCGGCCTTCGGCCAGCAAGGTCAGGCGGCGGCCGTCGGGGAGGATGATTTGATCGACTTGCGGCTTGATGTTTTCCCACTGGTATTTCTTCATCGCGGCGACGTCGATCTCGTTGTCGAAGTGGCCGATGTTGCACACGATCGCTTGGTCTTTCATGCGCAGCATGTGGTCGTGCGCGATGACGTTGAAGTTGCCGGTGGCGGCGACGAAGATGTCGACTTGATCGCACGCCTCGTCCATGCGCACCACGCGATAGCCTTCCATCGCCGCTTGCAGCGCGCAGATCGGATCGATCTCGGCGACCCACACGGTCGCGCCGAGTCCGCGCAACGATTGCGCGCAGCCTTTGCCGACGTCGCCGTAGCCGAGCACCAGCGCGATCTTGCCGGCGACCATCACATCGGTGGCGCGCTTGATGCCGTCCACCAGCGACTCGCGGCAGCCGTACAAGTTGTCGAACTTGGACTTGGTGACCGAGTCGTTGACGTTGAACGCCGGGAACGGAAGTCCGCCTTGCGCCGCCATTTGATACAGGCGGTTGACGCCAGTAGTGGTCTCCTCGGTGACGCCCTGCACCTTGGCGAGGCGACGGCTGTACCAGCCGCCGTCGAGTTTCAGC
>JBPCXC010000140.1:0-3149 GCA_051008875.1 bacterium | reverse complement strand
GAGTCGGTAGCGCTCGGCGGCGCGGTCGCCGGCGATGGCGGCGGCGGTCGGGTCGTCGCGCGCGCTGCGGGCGGCGTCGGCGTTGCTGGCGGTGGCGACCAGTTCGACTCCCGGCAGGTTGCGGTCGAGCCATCGCTTGCATTGCGCCAGCGACTGCGCGTGCGCGATCACGCGCTTGACCGCCGATAACGAGTCGCCGACGCCGAGCAGGTTGTGGTGGATGCGCAAGTTGATTTCGCCGCAGGCGAGCAGCGAAGTGGTGGTCAGCCGATCGAGTGTGCCGCCGACGCCGCCTTCGGTCGAGTTCTCCACCGGCGCGACCGCGAAGTCGGCTTGCCCGGCCTCGGCGGCGCGGAACACTTCGTCGATCGCGGCATGCGGCGCGACTTCGATCGATGAGCCGAAATGCTGGCGCGCGGCGGACTCGCTGTAGGTGCCGAGCGGTCCGAGGATCGCGACCGACAGCCCGGCTTCGCTGCCGCGCGTGATCGACATAATCTCGCGGAACAGCGACTCCAATGCGGCGTCGTCGAGTCGCTCTTGGTTAATCTCGCGCAGCCGCCGCAGCACCCGCGCCTCGCGCTCGGGGCGATAGAACGCCGGCGCGTCGCGCGCCGACTTGATCGCGCCGATGCGCCGCGCCGCCTCGATGCGCTGGCTCATCAACGCCAGCATCTGCTCGTCGATGCGATCGATGCGATCGCGATGGACTTGGAGTTCGGACTCGGCTTCGGTCTCGGCGGCGGAGTCGGACTCGATGGAGTCGGCGGCGCGTGGCTTAGTCATCGACGACGCGCGCAATCAATGTTGATGTTGCCGCGCGCGGTTGGAGTGATTCATCGTCGCCACCGATTCGATTCAATGCACCGTCGTCGGCGCGTCGTCGTCGCCGTTCGCGTCGTTGGAGTCGTCGATGTCGTCCGCGCCGTTGGTGTCATCGCCGCCGTCGCCGTCCGGCGGTTGGCCGGCGTCTTCGAGTTTGCTGACGCTGACCAAGCGTTGGCTTTCTTTCAGCGAGATCAGGCGCACGCCCTGGGTGTTGCGTCCGACCATCGAGATTTGGCCGACCGGGGTTCGCACCAGCATGCCGCCGGCGGTCACCAGCATGACTTCGTCGTTGTCGCCGGCGAGCAGCGCGCTGACCACCGCGCCGTTGCGTTGCGAGGTTTTGATCGCGATTACGCCTTTGCCGCCGCGGCGTTTGCGCGGGAAGTCGGGCGTCGGCGTGCGTTTGCCGTAGCCGTTTTCGGTGCTGATTAAGACCGCGTTGCCATTAACACTATTAACCGTGTCGTCGCCGTCGCTGGTCGCCGGCACCGCGAGCAACGCGATGACGCGTTGCCCGGCTTCAAGGCGGATGCCGCGCACGCCGGCGGCGGTGCGTCCCATCGTGCGCACGTCGGTCTCGGCGAAGCGCATCGCCTTGCCGGCGTCGCTGACCAGCAACACGTCGGCGTCGCCGTCGGTCAACGCAACGCCGATCAAGTGATCGTCGTCGCGCAAGTTGACCGCGCGGATGCCGCAGCGCAGCGGGCGCGAGAAGTCGGTCAGGCGGCATTTCTTGACCACGCCGCGCGCGGTCGCCATCAGCACATGACGACCGGCGGTGTACTCTTTGATCGGCAAGATCGCGGTGATCTGCTCGCCGTCGTCGAGCGGCAGCAGGTTGACCAGCGGCTTGCCGCGCGCTTGGCGGCCGGCTTGCGGCAGTTGGAACACGCGCAGCCAATAGACCTTGCCGCGGTCGGAGAAGCACAGGATGGTGTCGTGCGAATGCGCCACGAACATGCGCCCGACGAAGTCTTCGTCCTTGGTGCGCGTGGCGATGCGTCCCTTGCCGCCGCGCCGCTGCGCGCTGTAGTCGGCGACCGGCTGCGACTTGGCGTAGCCGGCGTGCGACAGCGTCACCACCAAGTCCTCCTCGGGAATGAGGTCTTCCATCGACAAGTCGATCTCGCCGTCGATGATCTCGGTGCGGCGCGGGTCGCCGAACTTCTGCTGCACCTCCTCTAACTCGTCGCTGATCACTTGCATCAACCGATCGGGATCGCGCAGGATGCGCAGCAGGTCGTTGATGCGCTCGATCAACGCGGCGTATTCGTCGCGGATTTTCTCTTGCTCGAGCCCGGTCAGGCGATGCAGGCGCAGGTCGAGGATCGCTTGCGCTTGCGTCGGCGACAGGCGATAGCGGCGCGCGCCCTCGGATTCGGACTCGGCGGCGCCGTATGGATCGCCGCCGTCGTCGGGTTCGCCCAAGTCGTGCGGGCGAGTCAGGTCGGCGCCGGCGCGCGCCAGCATCGCGCCAGCGTCGCCCGAGTCCCATCTCGCCGCCAGCAAGTCGGACTTGGCGCGCGCCGGCGTCGGTGCGGCTTTGATCGCGGCGATGATCGCATCTATGTTGGCGAGCGCGACCGCCAAGCCTTCGAGGATGTGGGCGCGCTCGCGCGCGCGGCGCAGGTCGAACAGCGCGCGTCGCGTGACCACTTCGCGCCGATGCTTGACGAACTCCTCGAGCGCCTCCTTGAGATTGAACAATCTCGGCTGATTCTTGCCAAGCGCGACCATGTTGATGCCGAACACGGTCTGCATCTTGGTGTGCTTGTACAGATTGTTGAGCGTGACCTCGGACTGCTCGCCGCGCTTCAACTCGATCACCATCCGCATGCCCGACTTGTCGGACTCGTCGCGCAGCGCGGCGATGCCGTCGAGCCGCTTGGCCTTGACCAACTCGGCGACTACGCTAAGCAGCCGCGCCTTGTTGACCTGATACGGCAACTCGTGCACCACGATCGCCTCGCGTCCGTTCTTGGCCTGCTCGATCTCGACCCGCGCGCGCACATAGATGCGCCCGCGGCCGGTCTCGTACGCCTGGCGGATGCCGCCGCGGCCGTTGATGATGCCGGCGGTCGGGAAGTCCGGGCCGGGCAGATGCTGCATCAGGCCAGCGACGGTGATGTCGGGATCGCGGATCAGCGCCAGCGTCGCCGCCACCGTCTCGCTCAGGTTGTGCGGCGGCACGTTGGTCGCCATGCCGACGGCGATGCCGGCGGAGCCGTTGACCAGCAGGTTCGGCACGCGCGTCGGCAGCGCCAGCGGCTGGGTCTCGGTCTCGTCGTAGTTGGGGCCGAACTCGACCGTCTCTTTGTCGA
>JBPCXC010000139.1:0-21497 GCA_051008875.1 bacterium | reverse complement strand
ATCGAACTCGGCGGACATTTGGCGCACGACAACGGCGACGGGATGAGCGCGTCGCTGAACGCGCGCGCGTTGCTGGCGCACGGCGGGAAGCACGACGAGTGGGGCGTAAGCGGGGCGCTGCGCTATGCGTCGGGCGCGGACGGTCAGGGATTGTCGTGGCGCGTGGAGCCGGGCTGGGGCGTGACGCGAAGCGGCGTGGAGCGGTTGTGGACCGAAAACGCGGCGGAGTTGGCGTCGTCGGCTGAGTCCGACGAGTCATTCGCCCCAGTCGCACGGATGAACAGCGAGATCGCCCACGGCTTCGCCTTCGGCGAAGGGATGCTGACGCCGTACACCGGCTTGCGCTTGTCCGACGGCGCGCGCGACTGGCGCTTCGGCGGGCGGTATAAGTTGATCGCGTTGCCGTTGGAGATGAGCGTGGAGGCGTACCGCAAGCAACGCGCCACCGGAAATGAAACCGGCGCGTTGTTGAAGGCGGGCTTGACTTGGTGATAAACAAGCGCGCCCGAAAGGGCGCTGCGCCAACGGCAAGTGAGCGCGCCTTCGCGGGCGCGCTGCGCGAACGGAAAAACTCTCCTCGCCATCATTTCGGCTTGGACGCCGGAATCCAGTCGTCCATGGATGGCGATCTTCAAACTGGCGGGGTGGTGCGAGTAAGTAGTGGGATTCCCGCTCGCATCAAAAGCAAGCAAGCCTTCGGCTTGCCTCACTCGCTGGCGCGAGTGTGGATTGCTCGTATCGTCCCTGATACTCGCCCTGCGGGCTCGCTTACGCTCGCGAAAAATCGCTCCGGGCGATTTTTCCCGCTTAAAAGACTGCGGGAATGACGGCCTAGGGGGATGGGTGCGGGAATGACGGCTTAGGGGGATGGCTTCTGCGGGAATCCAGCCCATCTTTTTTGGTGCGAGCGTAAGCGAGCCTTTTGCCTAGCGGCGGAGGTGGCTTGCTTGCGCTCGCGCCCAAAGACGCATCCGCGGTGCGAGTAAAGCGGGTGCGAAAAGATTTATAATCCGGCGTTCCCGCGTGGGCGTGAAGGCTCCGCGCAACTACTTAGCAAGGCGCCGTGAAAATCAAACAAGTCGGGCTGTTCGGCCGCTTCAACGATCCGCATGTCGGCGACGCGGTGGACGAGATTCGGGGGCTGCTCGAGCGCAATCGCCTCACCGTGCTGCTCGGCAGTACCACCTCGAGCGCGATCGCCGGCGAGCGCATCGCCGACCACGACCGGCCGCTCGGCGAGTTGATCGATCTCGCCATCGTCCTCGGCGGCGACGGCACCATGCTGAGCGCGGCGCGCGACTTGGCGGCGCACGCGGTGCCGACCATCGGCGTCAACCTCGGCCGGCTCGGCTTCCTCGCCGACATCGCGATGCGCGATCTCGACGCCAGCCTCGACGCGATCCTGCGCGGCGACTACCACATCGAACAACGCGCGCTGCTCGACGCCGCGGTGTGCTGCGGCGACGAAGTGCGCTGCCGCGGCAACGCGGTCAACGACGCGGTGGTGTCCAAAGGCAACACCGGGCGGCTGATCGAGTTCGAGGTGCGGGTCAACGGCCAGTCGCTCGGCGGCACGCGCAGCGACGGCATCATCGTCGCCACGCCGACCGGCTCGACCGCGTACTCGCTGTCCGCCGGCGGACCGATCCTGTATCCGACCGTGCCGGCGTTCAGCCTCGCGCCGATCTGCCCGCACACCCTCGGCCACCGCCCGATCGTGCTCGACCAAAGCGCGCGCATCGAGATCACCTCGATGGTGTTCGCCGAGACCTCCGCCAACCTCGCGCTCGACGGCGTGATCGTGTGCGAACTGCGCGGCGAGGAGATCGTGCGCGTCGTCCGCGCCGCCGAGTCGCTGCCGATGATTCGCATCAACCGACACAACCACTTCGAAACGCTGCGCAGCAAACTCGGCTGGAATGAATGATCGACTGGCTGGAAATCCGCCAACTGGCGATCGCCGAGCGCATCGCGCTGGAGTTCGGCGCATCGTTCACCGCGGTCACCGGCGAGACCGGCTCGGGCAAGTCGCTGATCGTTGATGCGCTCGGCATCCTGCTCGGCGGACGCTGCGACAACTCGGTCATCCGCCAGCGCCAGGGCGAAGCCGAAGTGCAAGGCGGCTTCGCCGTCGGCGACGGTCATCCGGCGGCGCGCTGGCTGCGCGCGCACGACCTCGGCGCCGACGGCGAATGCGTGCTGCGCCGCGTGGTGCGCCGCGAGCGACCGAACCGCGCGTTCATCAACGGACGCGCAGTCAACGCCGCCGACTTGCGCGCGTTGGGGCGCGAGTTGGCCGACATCCACGGCCAGAACGAACATCATTCGCTGCTGCGCCGCGGTGGGCAGTTGGCGTTGCTCGACGGCGCCGCCGACAACGTCGATCGCCTCGCGCGCCTCGGCGAATGTCATGCGCGCTTGAGCGCGACGCAAACGCGCATCGACGCGCTGCGCGATCTCGGCGCGCGCGCGAACGAGCGCGCCGACTTGCTGCGATTCCAAATTGACGAACTGCAGAAGTTGGCGCCGCAAGAAGATGAATGGCCGCGCCTCGAGCAGCAGCAAAAACGCATGCATCACGCACAGGATTTGACCGCCGCCGCCGCCGACGCGGCGCGGCGACTGCGCGACGGCGACGACGACAACACCATCGCGACCTTGACCGACTGCGCCGCTTCGCTGCAACGCTTGGCGCAATACGACCCGCGGCTTGCGCCGATCGTCGCGTTGCTCGAGAGCGCGCAGATCAATCTCGCCGAAGCCGCCGATCAACTGCGCGCGGTGTGCGACGGCGCGGTGCTCGACCCGGATCAAATGGCGGAGATCGAGGCGCGCTTCTCGCTGTATCACGAACTCTCGCGCAAGCACCGCGTTCTCCCCGGACTGCTGGCGCCGCGCCTCGCCGAGATGCGCGCCGAACTTGCAACGCTGCAAGACCCGCAAGCCGAACTCGCGAACTTGCAAGCGCAACAACGCGAACATCGAGCGCAATACGACAAACTAGCCGACGCGATCGGCACGCGCCGCGCCACAGCGGCGAAGCGACTCTCCGCCGAAGTGACCGCGTTGATGCAAGACTTAGGCATGGCCGGCGGCGGTTTCGAGATTCGCCTGCAGCCGCGCGCGGACCACCAACCGACTTCGCCGCGCGGCAACGAGCGCGCCGAGTTCTTCGTCAGCGCCAACCCGGGCTTGCCGTTGCAGCCGCTCGGCAAGGTCGCGTCCGGCGGCGAAGTGTCGCGCATCTCGCTGGCGATCAACGTCGTGCTGGCGGCGAGCGCGCCGGCTTCGACGCTGATCTTCGACGAAGTGGATGTCGGCATCGGCGGCAAGGTGGCCGAGATCGTCGGGCAAAAACTCCGCCAACTCGGCGACAGCCGGCAAGTGATTTGCATCACCCACTTGTCGCAGGTCGCCGCCAAAGGGCACCATCACTGGTCGGTGCAAAAGCGCACCGGCCGCGAAGCGAGCGTCAGCGTGCGCCCGCTCGACCATCCGCAACGCATCGAGGAGATCGCCCGCATGACCGCCGGCGCCGAACTGACCCCGCAATCCCTGGCGCATGCCGAACGGCTGCTGCAGTCGGCATGACCGCGCCTGATCCTTCAATGCGCGATTGCGCCGCCGATGCGACGACCGACGACGCGCGCGCGGATGATGCGCGCGCGAACGATGCGACGGTCGGCGATGCACGCGCGAACGATACAGTCGCCGCCGACGCCACCGCGATCCGCGCCGCGCGGCTGGACGATGTCGGCGGCATCCACGCGTTGCTGAAGCATTTCAGCGACCGCGGCGTGCTGCTGCCACGCGCGCAAAGCGATCTGTACAGCAACCTGCGCGAGTTCATCGTGATCGCCGCGGACGGCGAAATCATCGCCTGCGCCGCGCTGCAGATCTTCACCGCGAGTTTGGGCGAGGTGCGAAGCCTGGCGGTCGCGCCGCGATACGAGCGCCGCGGACTCGGCCAGCGAATGGTGCGGCAAGTCGAGCGCGAGGCGCAGGCGATCGGCTTGCACCGGCTGATGGCGCTGACCTATGCGGTGGACTTTTTCCACAAACTCGGCTTTCGCACGGTTGACATGCGCGAGTTGCCGGAGAAAGTCTGGGGCGCGTGCATCAATTGCCATAAGTTCCGCAACTGTGATGAAATAGCGGTTTTAAAGAATCTCGAACCCGCCTCGGCGCAACCACTCCAACCACTCGACCGGAACCGATGAAACCTACTTTCGCATCGCGCCTTCTTGCGCGCCTGTTTGGCGCCGCGCTGTGCCTGTCGCTACTCCCGGGCTGCGGCATCGTCTATCGCATCGACGTGCAGCAAGGCAATGAAATCACAACGGAAATGCTGGCCGAACTGGAACTCGGCATGAGCCGCGCCGAAGTCGGCAAGACGCTCGGCCTGCCGCTGCTCAACCACCCGTTCCACGCCGACCGCTGGGACTATTACTTCTATCTGAAGAAGGGCGAGACCGGCACGATCGAAGCGCATTCGGCGACGCTGCATTTCAACGCGGACGCATTGCGCGCAATCGAGAGCCCGCTACTCGATGCGGACGACGCGGACGACGCGACGCAATAGCACGAAGCGAAGCCAGCCAAGGCCGGCTTCCGCCAAAGTAAAAGAACTGGATTCCCGTTTACAGACTGCGCGAAAGAAAACGCCGGGAGCGTTTTTTCGCGAGCGCAGCGCGCCCGCGGGGCGCGTATCAGGATGATACGCGCAAAGACGGCGGGGAGGGGGGCGAGCGCAGCGAGCCACTTCCCGCCGTCATTCCGGCTTGGACGCCGGAATCTAGTTGTCCACGGATGGCGATCTTCAATCTGTCGCGGGGGTGTGAGCAAGTCGCGCGATTCCCGCTCGCATCAAAAGCAAGCAGCCCTCATGGCGCGTTGATATAGCGCGAGCGTGGCGAAGCCACTTGCTTTCGCTTGCCTTCGCTTCGCGCTCAGTCGCGGAAGTTCACATATTGCATCGGCAGGCCCAACTTCTGCTCGCGGATGAATGCGATCGCTTGCTGCAAGTCGTCGCGCTTCTTGCCGCTGACGCGCACTTGCTCTTGTTGGATCGCCGCTTGCACCTTGATCTTCTCGCCCTTCAGCAGTTTCACGATGCGCTTGGCGAGTTCGGCGTCGATGCCTTGGCGCACCTTGATCTCCTGCACCGCCTTGCTCGACGCGGCCTTTTTGATCTCGCCCTTGTCGAGGCACGCGACCTCGACCGAGCGTTTCGCCAAGCGCAGTTGCAGGATGTCCACCACCTGCCCGATCTTGTAGTCGTCGTCGGCGTGCACGGTCAGCAGCGGGTCGCTCGCCTCGACGCGCGCGTCGCTGCCCTTGAAGTCGAAGCGCGCGCGCACTTCGCGGTTGGTCTGGTCGACCGCATTGCGCACTTCCTGCCAGTCCACCTCGGAGACGATGTCGAACGAAGGCATGGCTCAGTCTCGCGCCGGCGTCACAGCAGCGCCTTGACCGCGTCGCGCTCGGCGCGCAACTCGCGTTCGGTCGCTTGCATTCGCGCGCGGCTGAAGTCGCTGATCTCGAGGTCTTGGACGATGCGCCAATGGCCGTCCTCGCAGGTCGCCGGGAACGAGTACATCAAGCCATTCTCGATGCCGTAGCTGCCGTCGCTGCAGACCGCCATGCTGACCCAGTCGTCGGGCGGGTTGCCGCGCGTCCAGTCGCGCATGTGGTCGATCGCCGCCGATGCGGCGGAGGCTGCGCTCGATGCGCCGCGCGCAGCGATGATCGCGGCGCCGCGCTGCTGCACCGCCGGAATGAAGTCGTCCTCGAGCCACTCGCACTCGACCATCGCGCGCGCGCCTTCACCGCCGGCGAGCGCGTGGCTGATGTCGGGGTATTGCGTCGAGGAGTGATTGCCCCAGATCGTCATGCGGCGGATGTCGGCGGCGCGCAAGCCGAGTTTCTGCGCCAGCATCGCCGCGGCGCGGTTGTGATCGAGGCGCGTCATCGCGGTGAACTGCGCACGGTCGAGGCCGGGCGCGTTGGCCGCGGCGATCAGCGCGTTGGTGTTGGCCGGATTGCCGACCACCAGCACCTTGACCGACTTCGCCGCGCTGCGCTCCAACGCTTTGCCTTGCGCGGCGAAGATCTTGCCGTTGTCGGCGAGCAAGTCGCTGCGCTCCATCCCCGGCCCGCGCGGCTTGGAGCCGACCAGCAACGCATACTCGGCGCCGTCGAACGCAGCCTCGGCGTTGTCCGACAAAGTGATGCCGGCGAGCAACGGAAACGCGCAGTCTTGCAACTCCATCGCCACGCCCTTGAGCGCGTCCATCGCCGGCGGAATCTCCAGCAACTGCAAAACCACCGGCTGCTCCTTGCCGAACAAATCGCCGGCGGCGATGCGGAACAGCAACGCATAGGAAATGTTGCCGGCAGCGCCGGTCAACGCAACGCGCAACGGCGTCTTAACGGAGAGTGTCATCGCGTTGGGTCCTCGTTGAAGTTGGGATGGGAATGGGAATGGAAGCAGTGCATGATTATAAGATAATGTGTGTGAAAAGATAACGTGCGCGATTCCTGCTTGCATCGAAAGCAGGCAGGCTGGTGGCCTGCTTCGCTCGCTTGCGCGAGCGTGGATTCCCGCTCACGGACTGCGGGAAAAAAACGCCGGGAGCGTTTTTTCGCGAGCGTGAGCGAGCCCGAAGGGCGAGTATCAGGATGATACGAGCAATCCAGCCGTCCACGGATGGCGATCTTCAAACTGGCGCAATGGTGTGAACAAGTCGTGCAGTTTCCCGCTCGCATCAAGGATAACCCCCACCCGCCACATCCACGCCAGCACCGCTTATGCTCTATACTACGCGCGCCGAAATCAACGCAACCATGCGCCGCGAAACCGCGCCCGCGCGCAACCCCGCATCGCTGGACGACCAACCACCGCACCCCCGGACAACCGATTCTTCGATTATGACCGCACCGGACTCACCCGCTGCGCCCGCGCGATCGCCGTTCCCGTTTCGGGTGTGCTTCATGGTGCCGACTTACAACGAGGCGTCCAACATCACGCCGTTGCTCGCGCGTTTGGCCGAGTTGTATCCCGGCGACGAAACCGCGTTCCTTATCGTTGACGACGAAAGCCCGGATGGCACCGCGCAGCAAGTGCGTGAATTCGCCGCGCGCGACCCGCGCGTGCATCTATTGAGCGGTGCGCGGCGCGGGCTTGGGTCTGCCTGCGCGCGCGGCATCGCGCATGCGCTCGACGCATTGCGCGCCGAAGTGGTGGTGCAGATGGACGCCGACTTCTCGCATGACCCGGCGCAGGCGCGCGCGCTGCTGCAGTGCATCGCTGACGGCGCCGACGTCGCCATCGGCAGCCGCTATGTCGCCGGCGGCGCGGTCGATGCGAGATGGCATCCGGCGCGACGGTCGCTGTCGCGCTGGGGCAATCGGCTAGCGCGCTGGATCGCCGGCTTGTCGTCGGTGCGCGACTGCACCGCCGGCTTCAAGGCGATGCGCGCGCAAGCGTTGCGCGACGCCGGCGTCGGCGACATCCGGGTGCAGGGCTACGCCTTCCAAGTCGCGCTGCTGCACCGCCTAATCCACGCCGGCGCGCGCGTGGTCGAAGCACCGATCTATTTCCGCGAACGCGAACACGGCCAGACCAAACTCGGCGCGCGCGATCTGCTCGAGTTCTTCTATCACATCTGGTGGCTGCGCCTCGCCAGCCATCGCACCTTCATCAAGTTCGCGCTGACCGGACTGTCCGGCGTATTCGTCAACATCGGCTCGTTCCAAATGCTGCTCGCACTCGGGCTGCACAAGTACTTGGCGTCGCCGATCGCGATCGAACTCTCGATCCTCTCCAACTTCCTGCTCAACAACCACTGGACTTTCGCCGAACGCGCGATGGTCGGTCGCAAGCGCGTGCGCGGGCTGAAGTACAACCTGGTGTCGGTGGTCACGCTACTCCTCAGCTACTCGACCTTCATCGCGCTGTCGATGCTCTTCCCGCAAGCGTCGCCGGCGCTGCTGCAAGGCTGCGGCATCGTGCCGGCAATGCTGTTCAACTATTTCCTGAACTCCTACTGGACTTTCCGCGAAGCCGAGTCGTAACGACGTGAAACGCGCGCGGGTTCGTCGAGCTCAGTCGTCGCGTTTGTGTTCGTCGCGATCGTGTTCGTTTTGATTGTGCTCGTTTTGATTGTGCTCGTCACGACCGTAGTCGTCGTCGAATCGTTCGATGTCGTCTTCGCTGAGATGTGCGCCGACTTGCACTTCGATCAACTCCAACGGCCTCTCGCCGGGATTGTGCAGGCGATGCTTGCGGCCCGGCGGGATGTAGGTCGACTCGTTCGCACGCAGTGTCGAATCGACTCCGTCGCAATGCACCCGCGCGACGCCTTCGACCACGATCCAATGCTCCGAGCGATGCCGATGCCGCTGCATCGAAAGCCGCGCGCGCGGGGCGACGGTGATGCGCTTGACCAAGTAGCCCGGCGCGGCGTCGACCGTCTCGTAGGCGCCCCACGGGCGATGGACGCGCCGATGCAGATGATGCTCGCTGCGCGACAACGCCTTGATTTGCTTGACGATTTCGCCGACGCGCGCGGCTTCGGATTCGGCCGCGACCAGCACCGCGTCGGCGGTCTCGACCACCACCAGATTGTCCACGCCGAGCGTCGCCACCAAACGATGCTCGGCGTGGATCAACGAGTCGGATGTGTCCACCGCGATCACATCGCCGATGATCGCGTTGCCACCGATGCCCGCGTTCCGCTCGGGACCGCGCCGCGTCGCCTCGCGCAACGCGCGCCACGATCCGATGTCGCTCCAGCCGGCGTCCAACTCCAACATCAACGCGCGGTCGGTGCGCTCCATCACCGCGCAGTCAATCGAATCGCTCGGCGACTCGGCGAACGCGTCGCCGGGGCGGAAGAATCCCAAGTCGGCCGCGCCCGAGTCGATCGCCGCACGACAGCATTGCACGATCGCAGGTTGATGCCGCGACAACTCGTCCAAATACGCGCTCGCCTTGAACAGGAAGATGCCGCTGTTCCAGTGGAACGCGCCCGACTCGAAATACGCCTGCGCATCGGCGCGCGACGGCTTCTCGACGAACTCGACGATGCGTCGCGCGCCGCCCGCTTCGCCCGCGTCCGCGTCCGCGTCTGCGCGGATGTAGCCGTAGCCGCGTTCGGCGCGCGCCGGCGGCACGCCGAAGGTCAGCAGCGCGCCCGACTCGATCAAGCCGACGCCGGCGCGCACCGCGTCCCGGAACGCGTCGGCGCGCGCGATGTGATGATCGGCGGGCAGCACCAGCAGCGCCGGATCACCGCCGCCGGCGAGCGCATGGCATGCCGCCAGCGCGACCGCCGGCGCGGTGCCGCGCGGCGCGCGCTCGAGCAGGATGACGCTGCAACGCCGCTCGATCTCATCGCATTGCGCCGCCGCCATGAAGCGATGCGACTCGTTGCAAACGATGCACGGCGCGCGCGCGTCCAAGCCATCGAGTCGCGACAACGTTTGCTGCAGCAACGAGCGCGCGCCGGTCAAGCGCAAAAACTGCTTCGGCAGCAACGCGCGCGACAACGGCCACAACCGCGTGCCCGCCCCGCCCGCCAGCACCACTGGAAGAATCGCGCTCATGAAGTTTCGCTCGAAGGTCTCGCTCGGATGGATGAAGTCACGGACGACCGGACGCCGCGAGTATAATGCGTTTTCATTCCGACCGATCCGCCGACCGCGCGGCAACGCATGAAGAACGCGAAAATATTTTTGATCAACCCGAACCACAAGAAACTGACCGCGATGCGCGAAGCCGCCTACGCCAGCGAGGATGATCTGCAAGGCTATCTGGCGCGCTATCCCGACTTGCTGCCGGGCGAGCAGATCGATCCGGAGAATCCGCGCCGATGGCTGCTGGTCGCGCGCGAAATGGGCGTGCCCGACGCGCACGACGGCGGCGACCGCTGGAGCCTCGACCATCTATTCTTGGATCAGGACGGGACGCCGACGTTCGTCGAATGCAAGCGCTCGTCGGACACCCGCGCCCGCCGCGAAGTGGTGTCGCAGATGCTCGACTACGCGGCCAACGGAATCGAATACTGGTCGATGGATCGGCTGCGGCAAGCGGCGGCTGAAACGGCGATCGGGCGAAACCGCGACTTGGACGACGAGATCGCGGAATTGATCGAGGCGGACGACGACGCCGATGTCGAGGCGTATTGGAGTCGGGTCGAAGACAATCTGAAGCACGGCAAGGTGCGGCTGATCTTCGTCGCCGATGAAATTCCGAAAGAGTTGCGGCGGCTGGTCGAGTTCATCAACCAGAAGATGGCCGACGTCGAAGTGATGGCGGTCGAGATCAAGCAGTTCCTCGGCGCCGACGACCGCGCGGTGCTGGTGCCGCAAGCGCTCGGCCTGACCGAAGCGGTGCGCGCCGCCAAGCATGGTTCGTCGTCGAGGCGATCTATCACTCGGGCGGAGTTCATGCATCAATGCGCTGACGAGCACCGCGCTTTTTTCGAACGCGTCATCGAGTTGGCCGAGAAGCGCGGGCATTTAATCCAATGGGGCATAGTCGGGTTCTCGGTAAGAAAGAAAATGCCCGAAACCGAAAAACTAATGTCGTTCATTTTTTGCCATCCAGAAGGTCGATTTGAGTTCTACTTCGGATACCTTCCGCTGCCCGCCGAACAGCAAGACGAATTGCGCCGGCGCTTGATGGAGTTCGGCGTCCTGCAGAAATCAAAGACCGCCGAAAAAACGATTCATGCCGTCATCACCCAAGACAACCTCGCCGATCTCGAGCGAGTCTACGGCTTCATTCTCGACCGCATCGACTCTATTGCGTGATCAACCGTTCGGCGCGCCGAGTTTGCGTAGTGCGTTGATCGAATCGTTGTCGGGGTGATCGTATAGCGTGCTGGATTTTTGGAACCATTCGATCGCGCGTTCGCGGTCTTCCAGCAGGTGGTATAGGAATCCCTTCATATACCAATACTGCGCGCGTGCGCTTTTGGTTAGGCGTTGTTGGTCGCGCAGCGGGTCGGCGAGCGCCATCCAGCGTTGCAGTTGTCCGCTGTGGCGCGGCTCCCAGTTGCTCATGTAGGTCGTCATCATGCCGATCAGGCATGGGAAATTTTGCTCCGCGAGGTTGATCAGCGGCTGCACTTCGCGCAGCGCGGCGGCGTTGCCGGAGAGCGCGTACAAGCCGAGGTATCTGCCGTAGTGCGCCAGCATTCCGCTGCGATGATCCTGCTCCCACGGGTGTTCGTAGGTGCGCGCGAGCAGTTGGCGGAAGGCTGCGCCGGCGTCGGCGTTGTAGCGCAGCTCGGCGGTGCCGGGCGTGCCGTCGGGCATGATTTCCTGCACGAAGCCGTAGTGCCGCGAGACGCGTCCGTCGGTGAGTTCGTCGCGCTCGGTGGTGTAGTACACCGCGCGCCCGTCGCGCCGCGCGCGTTTCAGCAGCGCGTCGAACGCCGCCTCCTTGCGGCCGCTCTTGCCGATGACTTTGAACAGGCGATTGCTGTACGCCAACGCCTGCATGCTGTACAGCGTGATGTCCGGGCGGCGGCCGGCGACGAAGTGTTGATAGCCGATGACGCTGGTGTGCGCGTCGCCGAACACCAGCAGGATCGCGCCCGGCGGCACCGCGGCGAGGATCGCGTCGGTCTGCACGCGCGCGAAGTCGTTGTCGGCGCGATCGTTCGCGCGCCAATGCGCTTGCACCGACCACGCGGTCATCGCCAGCCCCGCCAGCGCGAGCGCGCCGACGCGGACGCCTGCGCGAACATCGATGCGAATGCGATTGCGAGAGTCGGTGCGAACATTTGCATCGGCGTCGGCGTCGGCATTCGCATCAACATCACCGTCGCCGCGCGCATCACCGCCGGCGATGCGCGATGCTAAATGCTCCACGCCGTAGTTCAACCCGACCGCCAGCCACAACGCCATCAGTCCGTAGCAGACCAGCGAATACGGTCGGAACACCGACACTTGCAAGAAGTCAAAGTCGAACGACAGCAGCGCGATCAACAACACGCTTTGCGCCGCGAACGCGACCAAGCCCGACCACGCCACGCTGGCGCGGCCGTCGCGCAGCAGCACCCACAACCCAAGCAACGCCAGCGCGAAACCCGGCAGCGTCAACTGCGTCAGCACTTCGCCGCCGAACCATTGCGCCAGCGCGAAGCGGTCGTCCCAACCGGCGCTCGGGCTGACGTCCACGCTCGAATAACCTTGCCGGCTGACATAAAACCAAAACGCGTCCCAGTTGTTGATGACGCCGTAGAAACTAATCCGCGGGTTTTGCTGCGAGCGCCACACCATCCACGCATACGGCAGCGCCGCGGCGAGCGACGCGCACACGGCGAGCGACGGCACGCGACGCAGCAGCATCGCGCGCGAAGGCGTTCGCCACAGCGGCGCGAGCGCGAGCAGCAAACCCGGCGTCGCCAGCCCCATCAGCGGCCAGTGATTGGCAAGGCTTAAGCCATACGCGACCGCCGCCGCGACCCACGGCCAACGCCGCGCCGGCGCGCGCGCGCCGTGCAGCAGCAAGCCATAGACGACGAAGAACAGCAGCGCGTTCAGCGTGTAAACCTCGGCGATGATCGCCTGCGACCAGAAGTGCTCGGACGCGGCGAACAACCACGCGGCGGCGAGCGCGGCGAGTCGCGATGGCTGCAAAACTCGCGCGCACGCATACACCGCCGCGCACGCGAGCGCGCCGAGCACCGCGCTCGACAAATGCCCGAGCAACGCCGGTTCGCCAAGCGAACCAGGCAAGCGCATGAAGGCGTGGATGATTAATGTGTACAGCGGATAGCCGGGCGGATGCGCGATGCCGAGATGCTCGCCGACCATCAAGAACAAACCGTCGTCCTCGAGCACGACATCGCGCGGCATGGTGAGGATGTACAGCAGCAACGGCGCAAGCGCAGCGGCGAGCACGGACAACGCGTCGGAGGACGCGAAGCGGCGGAGGCGCGAGATGATGGGCGCGGTCATGCGCGCGCGCAGTTGATGTATGACTCGCTTCGCTCGCGCATCATCGATTCAACTCTGCGTCGCCATTCACCGACACTCGCCGCTGTCATTTTCGTCGCCATATCCCCCGCCGTCATTCCCGCAGTCCTTAAGCGGGAAAAAATCGCCGGGAGCGATTTTTCGCGAGCATAGCGAGCCCGCAGGGCGAGTATCAGGATGATACGAGCAATCTCTTTTTCTTTTCAACATTGCGCCAGAGTTTAGACTGCCATCCATGGCGACTGGATTCCCCGCATCCCTGCGGGAATGACGGCATGCTGAATCTTCGCCATTGTTTTTTGCCGTCGTCGCGCTCATTTCATCCGCCCAAGTCGTTCAACTGCGCGTCGATCACGCCTTCTTGCTGCAGGATTTCAATCGCCGGCGCGAGTTCGCGCTGGTAGTTGCGCCAACGTTCGCGCGAGGAGGTGTAGATGCCCTGGCGCACTTGCCAGATGCTGGCGGTGCGCACCGCGGTCTCGGACTTGCGCAGATCGAGGCAGGCGTCGTCCCACGGCAGTTTCGCCGCTTCGATGAGTTTGCGCGTCTGCGCCTCTTGGTCGCCGACCAGCGTCTCGTACTGCAGCGTGTAGATCTCGTCGCCGAACACGCGCCGCCAATGACGCATCAAGCGGTAATAGCGCACATAGTATCGCGACAACACTTCCAAGTCGTACACGAAACTGATGTCGGACGCATACATCTGGAAGTAGTTCGAAGTGATCACATCGAGCGGATGGCGATGGCAATGGATGATGACCGCGCGCGGGAACAGCGCCTTGATCAACCACAGATGAACGAAGTTGAACGGCATTTTGTCGGTGATGAAGTCGGTGGCGAGATCGTCGTGCAGGCGCTTCACCCAAGACAAGTAATGGCGCGTCTCGCCGCTCAGCGCGTCGGCTCCTAAGTCGATGAAATCACGCGGATAAACGCGCATCGGATCGGCGCGCTTCTCGAGCCGCGCGATCGCCTTTTCGATGCACGGCAACTCGCCGCAGCCGCTCACCGTCGGATGGCGCGCGATGATCTGCTCGGCGAGCGTGGTGCCGCTGCGCGGCATGCCGACGATGAAGATCGGATTGGGCGAGACCGTCGCCTCGCTGCTCTGGCGCGGACGCTCGGTGAACACTTCGGTGACCGCGTCGATGTGCGAGAAATAGCGATCGAAGTCGAGTTTGGACTCGGCGAACTTCAGCCGGTTGCCGACTTCATACACCTCGAACGCGCGCGCGTATTCGCCGACATCGTCATACACCTTGCCGAGCGCGAACGCGAGTTTGGTGCGGGTGAAATCGTCCAAGTCGTCGCGCCGCCACAACGACTCGATCGCGACCGCGTCGGCGTCGTCGAGCGACTCGAACTTCTTCATCGCCACCAAGTTGCGATAGGCTTCGGCGTATTGCGGGCTGAGTTCGATCGCGCGGCGATAGCAACGCTCGGCGTCACGCTTCTCGCCTTTGGAGGAATGCACCAAGCCGCGGTTGTTCTGGTATTCGGCGTGGTCGGGCGCGCGTTCGATCGCGGCGCGATAGCAGTCCGCCGCCTTGTCGATGCCGTCCAACTGGAAGTACGCGCTGCCGAGCGAGTTCCACACGCGCGCGAAATCAATGCTCGTATCGGCCTTGCGCTCGAGCAGCCGCGTTGCCGCCTCGATCACGCCGAAATAATCCTTGGTCAGTTCATGCAGCGACATCCGCAGCAGCAGCACCTCGCTGTCGTCGCCGAACTGCGCGGCGAGATCATCCACCGCCGCGCTCGCCTCGCCATAGCGCTTGAGTTCGAGCAGGATCTGCCCGTGCAGCAAGCGATGACGCTTCGCGCGCGCGTCGCTCGCCAGCAACGGCTGCGCGAGTTCCAGCGCAGCCGCGGCGTCGCCAGCGCGCAAGCGGGCATTGGCGAGATTATGGCGCGCGTCGGCGTTGTCGGGTACGTGTTCCAGCGCACGCCGAAACGCCGCCTCGGCAAGGTCGTCGGCGCCCTGCTCGGCGTGCAGCGTGCCGATCAAGTTGAGCGCGCGAGCATGGTCGGGCGCAATCTCAAGCGCCGACCGCGCGCTTTGCATCGCCGCATCGACCTCGCCGAGTTCCTTCTGCGACAGACCGAGATTGATCACCGCCTCGGCGTTGCCGTCGTCGAGTCGCAGCACGCGCCGATACGCCTGCGCCGCCTTCGCGTGACGACCGAGATGCTGCTGGCTGAGCGCCAAGTTATACCAAGCCGCGGCGCTTTGCGGAATCGCCTTGACCAGTTTCTCGAATCCTTTCGCGGCGCCGCCGGCGTCGCCGACGCGCAACCGCTCGACCGAATTGTCGAACAGTCGTTTGATTTTCTCAGCCGGTGGCTGCTTGCTCATACGCGGCGCGCGGGAAGAAAAGAAAACAATGGTCGCGGATTGTAGCAAACATCGCGCGCCACGCGCGATTTCCTCTGCGCTTTGCTCCATGGCCGACGATTTTTCGCGGCGCTGCTGTTCGTCGGCTTCCTATCCGCCGGGTTTTTGTCCGCCGCGCTGATCTCCGCCGAGGCGCAGGCGGCCGGCAATATCCGGCCGATGAATCAGACGTTTCGCATCCATGGCATCGACCAAGGCTTCGCGATCGCTAAGATGAATACGAAGCGCGGTTGGATGGATTTCTATTTCAAGCAGGGCAAGCGCACCGTCCAAGAGATGTGCCAGCAAAAGCCGAGCCTATTTCGGATCGAGATGTCGAAGCACAACCCGGACGAGTACCGACAGGTTCTGTACAAAAAAATCGATCCATACGTCGAAGATTCGATCGAGGACGACAAGACTACATGGTGTACTTCGTTCCTTGGTATGGTCTCAATAGCAAAATGCTCACCCGCTATGCCGAGATCAACGTGCAAATGCTCAATACCGACGCATCGGTGCGCGCCAGCGCGGATGCGGTGCTGCTCAAGTGGCCCAAGCCGCCGGGCGACTTGACCGGGTATCTGCTTTTCACTCTCGAGGGAGCCAAAAGCCGCCACACCATAGAGCGGATGTGCATCCCCGGCACACCGCATCGCAGGCCGGTTTTTGGCGCAGGGAAAGAGTCTTGGGCAATGCGCGCGAGCATATCGTGCGCTTGTGGCCGGAGCGGAAGTACACACTCCTGCTGGTGGTGCAATTCCACGACCGCCCGGGCTTGAACTGCTCGGTCGTGCTGCACAAAACGGTGATGCCGAGTATCATCCCGGTCTCAAAGATCACCCATACTGGCACCAACGCGGACGGAATGTCCGCCGGTCATGTCCGCCTGAAGTGGATGAATCAGCCAAACGTCCGCGCTTGGCATATCTATCGCGCCGCGGGCAGGCGACCGCGAACCATGTGTGGGGCAATGAGGCAAGCGTGCTGGTCGGCGACTTCCTGTATTCGCGCGCGCGGCGCTGGCAGCATACGGGATGTCGATCGGCACCACCTTCCAGTTGATTGACGATCTGCTCGACCACACCGCCGACAGCGGCGAGATCGGCCAGAACATCGGCAACGACCTCGCCGAGACTCGGGCCGTCCGCCTTCGCCACTGATATTCCTCCGCATCTCTGCGCATTTCACCGCCACATGCGGAATTCCACTTCTCTCTGCCATACTCTATTCGCCAGTATCAAATGCAGTTCCCAGGTTGAGCCCGGGGCTTTGTTTTACATTTGTGATAAACGGTGAGCGACTATCATCGTCGTTGCGGCTGGATTACATCCAACATTCGAAGGGAAAATAGAAGCATCCACAACTCGCAAGCTATCAACCCCAAACACCTTCCCTTTATTGTCGACTACCCCCATTTTTTCAGTTGCTGCCATCCTACAGCTACTAGTCATGTGATACCCACTGTCAACAGAGGCATAAATATACTCAACGAGTTGATTTACAGATACTTTACACAATCCAGGCGTTTCCTCGCCGTCGCTTATATTTGCGAGCGGCACACTTGACAAGATTATCCTAGTGTGTTGTAAATCTTTAACAAATAAGTCCACATCATCTCTATTGCCTAAATAATTAACATCGATACTGGGTTGGTCGCAAAAATTCCACGGATTAAGCTTTATTTCCCCTTCGCTTTTGGGATAACAAAGGTCAATGCCGATCTTGAATCCGCCATACCCCGACGGAGCGGTTCGACCACTAAAATATGCAGGCCAGCAATATCGCTTCTTGATATCATGTGGAATATCCCTGAACCTCGATTTGGGGCCAAGTTTCCTTGTCCCCAAAGTATTTCGCATTTATCCAAGAACAAAGAGTGATAGTCTTCTTTTTTACACATGTCGATAGTCCCTGTCTGAAATGGCATAACCTCCGTCTACTCGAATCTCCGCACCAGTAATAAAATCAGACCCTTGTGAACACAAAAGTATAATAATGCCGGCCAAATCAGTAGCACTTCCCCAGCGTCGCAACGGAGTGACATTTTGTATAAATTCTCCCCTAGGGGAATTAGGAACTTCTAAGTTTATTTTCGTGTCAAACCAGCCGGGAAGCACCGCGTTAACGCAAATATTCCATGCTCCAAGTTCCGCCGACAGCGCCCTAGTCGGCCCAATCACTCCAGTTTTTGTCGCGGTATAAGCAACAGATTTGTGGTGACCAAACTCGGAATATGCAGAACCGAAGTTGACAATTTTCCCACCGCCACATTCCTTCATATACTTCGCGACACAGTTTGAACAGATGGCGGTTCCCGTCAATTTTTTCGTACTTGCGGTGTATTTTCGTAAACAAGGCTTCGACACTATCGCGATTGGATACGTCACAACGAAATTGATTTTTTGAACGCATCTCCCTCGATTCTTCAACACTTCTGCCCACTGTTATAGTGGTAGCCCCAGCCACCCTTAGCGCATCGACTACACCTTTTCCAAGCCCGCCATTTCCCCCAGTAACAACGATATTCTTACCGGTTAGATTCCAAAATGCATTCATATTTCCCCTCAACAAGTAGCCAGTTATAGATTTTTAGTTCAGCAAAAAATAGACGTCACGTTTTTGCGGACTAAGTGCCCCGCAGCCCATACAACACGTTTACGACCAAAACCAACGAAATCATAATTAGTATGCCCATCAGTATTTTTCTGTATCCATTTTCATCGATGGTCACGAACTTGCGCGAGCCGAGCCAAATGGTAAACGCATAGAAAGGAAGAAGGTAGGCGGTTATGTGAAAGTGCTGCGCAGTATACATATCGTAAAATAGGTAGTATGCCCCGAGAAAAACACTCTCTATTGTAAGGAAAACAAAGATGTTCCGGCGGGTTTGCTTGGCATTGTTCGATGCCCCCAACAAGTATAGGATTGCCGGCGGCCCGTATAGGCCAGCCGCACCTCCAAATATTCCAGATATACTGCCAAAAATAACCGAATTCTTTTTGCTGGCAGCAAATAACGGCTGATAGTTAGTTAGCAATCTCACCGTCAAAACAAATATCAGAACGCCGATAATCAGTTCCATAATTTGCTTATCCATAGTCAGCAAAATAAATACTCCCATCGGTGAGAATATTATTGCGCCCAGCAACATCGGCACCACCAGCGAATAATCAAACTTGCGAAACGATTTATAGACAATCGGCAGGGATGGCAGTATATCAACCAAAAACAGGGTCACGACTGCAATCACAGGGTCATAGGCAATGCTAACCAGTGGTATGTATATTATTGCCGCGCCGAAACCACAGAATCCGCGCGAAAACCCCGCCAACGAAGCGGCGAATATTGAAATTAATACCGGCAAATACTCTTTCATGCCTTCGTATACTAACTATAGCCACTACTTGGTAGGTTTTGTAGTTGATCTGATTTAACCTGCCGGGAAACTCTACACGTATACAGACAGTTTTGAATTCGCGGAGTATCAAATCGATTAACTGTCGAAAATCCGACATCGAACAGCATCCTCTCCGTCTCTTCGCGGCCCCATGTCGCACCAAGTCCTACTCCGCCGTTCGCGAAAGATACCGGAATACAATGCATCAAACTGAACGCATAGTAAATAACTGAAAATGGGTTGTTAATATTATTCTCAAGATGAGAGGACATATTAAATTCTAGCATCAGAAATACCCCATCCCTCGGTAACGAATGAGATATTTTCCGAAGAACACTCTTAGGGTCACCCAGGTCGTGAATCGTATCAAATGCCACAACGATATCGTACTGGCGATAGTCCAATTCGTGGGCATCGTCCACATTGAATTCTATATTGCCAACATCCCCAATATTGTTGTTGGCGTGTTCAATGGATTTCCTAGATATATCTACTCCGCAAAACCTTGACTTCGGAAACTCCACGCTCAACGTGCGTAGCGCATTCCCTTTACCACAACCAATTTCCAAAACATTACAACCGCATTTCATTTTTTCGGTGGCATCCTTATCCTGACTCAAAAATCCGTTGATAAGGTGACTCTCGTAAATAGGCTTCCAAATATCTGTGATTATTTCGTAGAATTTTTCGCCGTATGTTTCGTATGGAATACCTGTTCCTTTGCGCATTGCCGAAATCAAAGGTTCCTCAAGACTAGCGTAGTGATTAATCATCATCGTTTGCTTAAAAAACTCGGAGGGAGTTGATCCTTTCAAGTCACGTATAAGCCAGTCTTGCAAACAGTACACCGAGTTTCTTTCATCGTAGTGTACAACTCCGCCACAAACCATCACGCCAAGCCACTCCTTGACATAGCGGCTATGTAATCCTGATTGTTCCGCTAGGTCTTCACAGGTAAACGCATTGCCGGAAATCCAGTCTTTACAGTGCTTCTCATGCCTCCCCTCGTACGCTCCGCTTAGCAACACTGCTTTTTCGAATACGCCTCGGTTGTCAGTCAACATAAACCCGCCTTCGCCAGTATTTATCGATTTGTCAGACTGGGTACTAAATGCACCAGCAATACCAAAAGTTCCAGCGTACTTCCCGTTAACTTTGACTCCCAGTACTGGCACAGCATCTTCTATCAGCAATACCCCCTGCTCTTCCGCTATTTCCATAACTTTTTCAATATTCCCAACCTGCGCCCTCATATGAACCATAAGAATTGCTTTGGTTGCTGGACTTATTTTTTTCCTTAAATCATAGACATCAATATGAAGGTTCTCGTCAACCTCGACAAGCACGGGGACCGCCCCAGCTAATAAGATGCTACTGGGAGACGCTGGAAACCCAAAGGATGAACAAAGCACTTCATCCCCCACGCCCACACCACTCGCCATCATGGAAACACTTAGCACTGAGGTGCCCGATGATAATGCAAGCGCGTACCTGACACCAAAGAATTCCGCAAGATCTTTTTCTAGCCGTCCAGTTTCTGTATCATCCATATCTCGAAAATCGTAACGATACATCAATTTACTTTTGATAACTTTCCACGCAGCATAGCAATCAGTGTTATCGATACAAACATTGCCCTTATCATAGGTTGGCCAAGGTATAGAACGTACAGGTACCCCAGATTCTATCGCTAGTCTGGTTTCGTCAGTTTTCAATTTATGCGACATAATAAATTTATGCGACATAATAATTCGGATATCGTCAATCCCCCTTCCCGATCGCCCCTCCCAACCCGAATTCCCCACAATCACAGCCACACATCAAGACAATACACACATCCCAACACCACCCCACCCTCAACAACCCAGCCCCATCACTATCAACCACCCCAAACTCCGCTACAATCCCCCCAATCTCCCCCGCCCAAGCGAATGATCAACCCCACCGCGGCCGCCGATGAACGGCTCGCCGCCGCCCCGCCCGACCCGAAGAGCCTGCTGCGCGCCGCGTCCGCGCTGGTGGCGGGCGAGCTCGATGCGGTCAACGACGAGATTCAGCGGCGGCTTACTTCCGACATCGCGTTGATTCGCGCGCTGGGCGTGCACATCACCAACAGCGGCGGCAAGCGACTACGGCCGTTGATCCTGCTGCTCAGTGCCAAGGCCTGCGGCTATCGCGGCGGCAACCACATCATCTTGGCGGCGGTGATCGAGTTTATCCACACCGCCACTTTGCTGCACGACGACGTGGTGGACGCCTCGGCGATGCGCCGCGGGCAGGCGACCGCGAACCATGTGTGGGGCAACGGGGCGAGCGTGCTGGTCGGCGACTTCCTGTATTCGCGCGCGTTCGAGATGATGCTCGACGCCGACGACATGGAGATCATGCGCATCCTCGCCGCGACCACCAACGCCATCGCCGAGGGCGAGGTGATGCAACTGCTCAACGCGCGCGCGCCGGACACCACCGAGGCGGCGTATCTCGAGACCATTCGCCGCAAGACCGCCAAGTTGTTCGAGTCGGCGTCGCGCTTGGGCGCGGTGGTCGCCACGCCCTCTTCTGCCGCCGACGCCGATGCCGACACCGACACGCGCGCGGCGTTGGCGGCATATGGGATGTCGATCGGCACCGCGTTCCAGTTGATCGACGACTTGCTCGACTACACCGCCGACAGCGGGGAGATCGGCAAGAACATCGGCGACGATCTCGCCGAGGGCAAGCCGACGCTGC
>JBPCXC010000138.1:0-1293 GCA_051008875.1 bacterium | reverse complement strand
GGAGGTGTTGCTGCCGGCCGGCGGCTGGCCGTTCCTCGCCACCCTCGCGCTGCTCGGCGGCGTCGCCATGCCGATGTCTTCGATGTGCATCGCCTACGCCAACGACCGCCTGCGCCCGGAGCAGATCGTCGCCGCCAGCGGCAGTCTGGTGATGGTCGCCGGCATCGGCCTGAGCACCGGCCCGATTCTGGTGTCGCTGCTGATGTCGCAGTTCGGGCCGGACTTCTACTTCAGCGGCATCGGCGGCGCGTTCGCGCTGATCTTCGCCTTCGCGGTCTATCGCATGGGCCAGCGCGCCGGCGTCGACATCGAAGACCAAGTGCCGACCCTCGCCGCCGGACAGATCGGCACGCCGATTGCGGAGATCTGCGATCCCGATCCGATCGACTACGTCGAAGCGGTCATCAGCGGCGACGTCGGCGCGCTCGACGAGCAAGCGCAAGACGACGAAGTCGAAAAACGATTGTAAGTCAAAACCCAATGCACCAAACCTTGAGCGCAGTCAGTTTTTTCGCTAAGCAAGGCGGGCAAGAAGTGAGAGCGCGAGCGTATATTGAATACGCGAGCGAACGAACGCCGCAGCCCAACGAAGCGTAGCGGAAAAAATGCAAGCGACACCCGAAACCCCAATGTACTAAACCCTGAGCGCAGTCAGTTTTTTTGCTAGGCAAGGCGGGCAAGAAGTGAGAGAGCGAGCGTATGTTAAATACGTGAGCGAGCGAACGCCGCAGCCCAACGAAGCCTAGCGGAAAAAATGCAAGCGACACCGGAGCCAAAAATGATTGAAACCAGAAACTACATCGCCGGCGAATGGGTCGGCGGCGCGGGCGAGATCGCCAATGAGAATCCATCCGACACGCGCGACCTCGTCGGCGACTTCGCGCAAGCCGACGCGGCGCAAGTGGCGCGCGCGATCGAAGCCGCGCGCGACGCGCAAGCGCAGTGGGCGCGCAGCGGACCGGAGCGACGATACAACGCGTTGATCGCGATCGGCGAGGCGTTGATCGCGCGCGCCGGCGAGTTGGGCGAGTTGCTCGCGCGCGAGGAGGGCAAGACGCGCGCCGAAGGCGTCGGCGAAGTGCATCGCGCCGGACAGTTCTTCACCTATTTCGCCGCGCAAACCTTGCGGCAGATGGGCGAAGTGTGCGACTCGGTGCGCGACGGCGTCGAGGTGCAGATCACGCGCGAGCCGGTCGGCGTGGTCGCGGCGATCACGCCGTGGAACTTCCCGGCGGCGCTGCCGGCGTGGAAGATCGCGCCGGCGCTGGCGTACGGCAACGCGGTTGTGTGGAA
>JBPCXC010000137.1:0-2706 GCA_051008875.1 bacterium | reverse complement strand
GGTCATGCCGCCGAGCGCTTCGACTTCGTCGATCAACTTGCGCGCCTCGACCACTAGGCTGCGGGTCAGGCTCTCGACATAATACGAGCCGGCCAGCGGATCGATCACGTCGGTCAGGCCGGCTTCGTGGCGCAGCACGAGTTGGGTGTTGCGGGCGATGCGCGCGGCGCGGTCGGACGGCAGCGCGAGCGCCTCGTCGAACGAGTTGGTGTGCAGCGACTGCGTGCCGCCGAGCACCGCCGCCAGCGCTTCGATGGTGGTGCGGATGATGTTGTTGTACGGATCGCGGCTGGTTAAACTTACGCCGGAGGTTTGGCAATGCGTGCGCAGGATGCGCGATCTCGGGTCGGACGGCGCGAAGTGATGCTGCATCAACTCCGCCCACAACGTGCGCGCGGCGCGCAACTTCGCGATCTCCATGAAGAAGTTCATGCCGATCGCGAAGAAGAACGACAGCCGCGGCGCGAAGCGATCGATGCTAAGCCCGGCGCCGAGCGCGGCGCGCACATACTCGACGCCGTCGGCAAGCGTAAATGCTAATTCTTGCACACTAGTGGCGCCGGCTTCCTGCATGTGATAGCCGGAGATCGAGATCGGATTGAATCGCGGCATATGCGCGGCGCAATGGGCGATGATGTCGGCGACGATCCGCATCGACGGCTTCGGCGGATAGATGTAGGTGTTGCGCACCATGAACTCCTTGAGGATGTCGTTCTGCAGCGTGCCCGACAACGCCTCCGGCGCGACGCCTTGCTCCTCGGCGGCGACGATGTACATCGCCATCACCGGCAGCGCCGCGCCGTTCATCGTCATCGACACCGACATCTTGTCGAGCGGGATTTGGTCGAACAGGATCTTCATGTCCTCGACCGTGTCGATCGCCACGCCGGCCTTGCCGACGTCGCCTTCGCCGCGCGGGTGATCGGAGTCGTAGCCGCGATGCGTCGCCAAGTCGAACGCGACCGACAAGCCGGACTGGCCGGCGGCGAGGTTGGCGCGATAGAACGCGTTGGATTCCTCGGCGGTGGAGAAGCCGGCGTATTGGCGGATGGTCCACGGCCGGCCAGCGTACATCGTCGCCTTCGCGCCGCGGGTGTACGGCGGCAGGCCGGGCATGGTGTCGATGCCGTCGAGCGATTCGAGATCGGCCAGCGTGTACAGCGGCTTGATGTCGATGCCTTCGGGCGTGCGCTTGGCGATGTCGTCGAGCGTCTTGTTCGACGCATCACCCGACGCGCGGTTCGACGCATCGCCCGACGCGTCGTTCGCCGCCAGTTCCTGTTCGGCGCGTTGCCGCCAGCGCGCGCGCGCGTTGCTTCGGTCGGTCGGTTCGACCATGGTCTTTCTCGTCAATCTCGCTCGCGTCCAAGTGTAGCCGAAAGCGACGCGCAAAAGTAGCGCGCGCTTGGACTGCGCGATTGCGCGATGGCGGAGTCGCGGAGTCGCGGAGTCGCCGCCGACCGCACGACGACCGCTCTACGCCCGCTGCTTTTGCGCGACCGACTCGGCTATGCGCCGCAACAGTCGCGCCGGATCGTCGTCGACGATCATCAACTTGCGGTCGGCCGGCTTGGCGAAGCCTTCGGCGATCGCTTGATCGATGGTCGCGCCGAGCGCGTCGTAATAACCGCACGCGTTCAGCACCGCGCACGGCTTGTTGTGGAACTTCAACTTCGCCCAAGTCAGCATCTCGAGCAACTCCTCGAGCGTGCCGAGTCCGCCGGGCAGCGCGATGAACGCGTCCGCCAACTCCGCCATCAACGCCTTGCGCTCATGCATCGTCTCGACCACCTTCAACTCGCTCAATGAGCGATGCACCACTTCGATGCGCAGCAGCGAGCGCGGGATGATGCCGATCGCCTCGCCGCCGTGCGCGATCACGCTGTCGGCGATGCGCCCCATCATGCCGGTGCTGCCGCCGCCGTAGATCAAGCCGACGCCGGTGCGCGCGAGTTCGGCGCCGAGCGCGTCGGCGGACTCAACATAGCCGGGCAGCCGACCGGGTTTGGAACCGCAGAACACGCAGATTCTTTTCATCGTTCGCAATCCTTCATCGTTCGCAATCTGTTAATCGCTCGCAAGCGGTGCGCGCAATGCGCGGGCAAGACGGCGAGTGTAAACGATGCGGCGCGGCATCCGCTGCGCCAACGGCGCGATCTTCCGCCGGCGCGCGCGATGGAGTACAATGTCCGGCCGGATGAAAAGCGGAGTCTGAGTCGCATGCCTTATCAACACATCAAACTGCCGCCGAACGGCGAGCGAATCACTATTAAGGACGGCGCGTTGGTCGTGCCCGACCAGCCGATCTTGGGCTTCGTCGAAGGCGACGGCATCGGGCCGGACATCACCCGCGCGTCGCTGCGGGTGTGGGACGCGGCGGTCGAGCGCGCCTATGGCGGCAAGCGCAAGGTGCATTGGTGCGAGTTGTTCATGGGCGAGAAAGCCGCCGGATTGTACGCCGGCGACTACTTCCCGGCGGAGACGCTGGCGGCGATCCGCGAGTTGACGGTGTCGATCAAAGGTCCGCTGACCACGCCGATCGGCGGCGGCTTCCGCTCGCTCAACGTGTCGCTGCGCCAGACCATGGACTTGTATGCGTGCGTGCGTCCGGTGCGGTATTTCCAGGGCGTGCCGTCGCCGCTGCGCAAGCCGGAGGAGGTCGATGTGGTCATCTTCCGCGAGAACACCGAGGACGTGTACGCCGGC
>JBPCXC010000136.1:0-1576 GCA_051008875.1 bacterium | reverse complement strand
GCGCTGCTCGGCGCGCGCGACGCACAGTTGGATGTGTGGATGAGCCATGGCGACCGCGTGATCGAGTTGCCCGACGGCTTCTGCGCGATCGCCGCCAGCGACAACTCGCCGTATGCCGCGGTCGCCGACCCGGCGCGCGGCTATTTCGGCGTGCAGTTCCACCCCGAAGTGACCCACACCGCCGACGGCAAGGCGATGCTGTCGCGCTTTGCGCATGAACTCTGCGGCTGCGCCGGCGACTGGGTGCCGGCGAACATCATCGACAGCGCGGTGGACGAGATTCGCCGAACGGTCGGCGACGATTCGGTCGTGCTCGGCTTGTCCGGCGGAGTCGATTCATCGGTCGCGTGCGCGCTGCTGCAACGCGCCATCGGCGCGCAACTCACCTGCATCTTCGTCGACACCGGGCTGCTGCGCTTGGGCGAGGGCGACGCGGTGATGGAGACCTTCGCCGAGCATCTCGGCGTGCAGGTCGTCCGCGTCGACGCCGAGGCGCGATTCCTCGCGCGCCTCGAAGGCGTCGCCGACCCGGAGGCGAAGCGCAAGGCGATCGGCAACTTGTTCGTCGAGATCTTCGAGCACGAGGCGGCGCGCATCGGCGACGCCAAGTGGCTCGCGCAAGGCACGATCTATCCCGACGTGATCGAGTCCGCCGGCAGCACGCACGGCGCGGCGAAAGTAATCAAGTCGCATCACAACGTCGGCGGGCTGCCGGCGCGGATGAAGTTGAAACTGCTCGAGCCGCTGCGCGAGTTGTTCAAGGACGAAGTGCGGCGCATCGGCTTGCAACTCGGCCTGCCGGCTAAGATGATCCACCGCCATCCATTTCCCGGACCGGGCCTCGGCGTGCGCATTCTCGGCGAAGTCACCAAGGAGTTCGCCGACATCCTGCGCCAAGCCGACGCGATTTACTTGGAGGAGTTGGAGCGCAACGACTTATACGATCAAGTCAGCCAGGCGTTCGCGGTGTTCCTGCCGGTCAAGTCGGTCGGCGTGGTCGGCGACAACCGCGCGTATGAGTACGTCATCGCGTTGCGCGCGGTGGAGACGATCGACTTCATGACCGCCGACTGGAAGCGCATCCCGTATGACGTGCTGGCGCGCATCTCGGCGCGCATCATCAACGAAGTGCGCGGCATCAGCCGCGTGACCTACGACATCTCCGGCAAACCGCCGGCGACGATCGAATGGGAATAGGGCGGCGGGGGATGAGTCGGCGCGGAATGAATCGGCGCGGAACGAATCAGCGGGAAATGGATCAGCCGGAAATCGATCGGCGGAAATGAATCAACAGAAACGAATCAGCGCGGGATGAATCAACACGGAATCGATTCGCGCGGCGATCGCGATCGAATGCATCTTGCGTTGGCGTTGGCGCGTCGCGCGCGCGACTTAGGCGAAGTGCCGGTCGGCGCGGTGGTGGCGCGCGACGACGCGATCATCGGGCGCGGGCACAACCAGCCGATCGGCGCGCGCGACCCCAGCGCGCACGCCGAGATCGTCGCCATCCGCGCCGCCGCCGCGCAAGTCGGCGACTATCGCTTGGCTGGCGCGACGCTGTACACCACGCTCGAGC
>JBPCXC010000135.1:0-1188 GCA_051008875.1 bacterium | reverse complement strand
AGCCCGCGCCGTCTTGGATGATCGGCAGATGGCCGTTCGGCTGGAACCAAGTGTCGATCACGAAACTTCGCCCGCTGCCCAGTTCGCGCATTTGCCCCGCCCAGTGCTGGTCGAACAGCGCGCGACGATAAGCCGGCTCCATCACGCTGTGATGGCGCAGCAACGCGAGCGACTCGAACAGCCGCAGATAGGAAGTGGTGTTGACCGCCTCGTCGATGCAATCGAGTTGACCGGGGAACAACTCGGCGACATCGCCGTTGGGCGGCAAGTCGTAGGCGAGGTCTTTGTGCGTCGGCGCGTGGTTGCCGACGACCACCTCCATCCAGCCGATCGCGTGCTTGATTTGCACCCGCTCGTCCGCCGGGGTCGGCGCAGGCGTCGCGAACCAGTCGGCGACGCCGCGCCATTCCTCCACTGACAGCGAGACCGTGGTCACGCGCTTGCAGCCGAAGTCATGGCACACCGGAATGGCGTCGAGCGCGACCTCGCGCATCACTGGAATCTCCATCCGCGCGAACGCCGGCGCGGAGGCGGACATAACGACGACGATCACAACTCGCGCCGGATTTTTCCCGATAGGCAAGGCGCGCAACGAGCGAATGAGGGCGCGTATGCGAATACGCAACCGAGCGAGCGAGGCGGCGCAACGCCGCGTAGCGGGAAAAACACAAGCGACTCGCGCAGGATTTTTCCCGATAGGCAAGGCGCGCAACGAGCGAATGAGGGCGCGTATGTTTATACGCAACCGAGCAAGCGAGGCGGCGCAACGCCGCATAGCGGGAAAAAGACAAGCGAGGGCGGTTGATTTCATCGCGCGGATTGTACCCGATCCCGCGCGCGGCGACAGCGCCGGCGACGCATCCGACAACCTACGCGTTGTCCGACAGCAGCCGCACCGTGTCCAGCGACAATCGCCGTCCATCCTCGAAGTCGGCGATGCAGGCGAGCACCGCCGAGCTGCGCAGGCGCGCGGCGCGGCGCTCGACTTCGGCGCGGTCATGCCACACCACCCGCTCGATGCCGCCGTCCAGCGGCGCGTCGGCCGGCGCGCCGATCAACTCGCCGTTGGGCTCCTTGAGGGTTTAGTGGCGCAGCTAACGCGATAAGTTGACCGCCTGGGGAGTACGGCCGCAAGGCTAAAACTCAAAGGAATTGACGGGGGCCCGCACAAGCGGTGGAGCATGTGGT
>JBPCXC010000134.1:0-1092 GCA_051008875.1 bacterium | reverse complement strand
CGACTGCGCCGTCCGCGCCGCGGACGTCGGCTCGCGCCGCCTCCGTCCGCCTCGTCACGCCGCGCGCGCGGCGGCGCATCGCGCACCGGCGCGTCCTCCTGCGCCTGCGTCCACCATCGCGTCAGCGCCTCGTCCACTTCGCCGATGCCTTGTCGCAGCAGCAGGAAATCATACGCGGCGCGGAAGCGACGTTGCGCCATCAACCGCGGCGCGGCATCGCCGTCGCGCTCCTCCAGTTCATATTGCATCGTCCAAATCTCCATCACCGCGTCGCTCACTCGGCGCGGCACCGCGACGCGCGACGCTTGGCGCGCGAACACCGCGTCCGCCGCGGCGAAGCCCGGCGCGCCGGCGCGCGACGACGACTTGCGCGCGCGCACCAGTTCGCGCAGGAACGGACGCCACAGCAACACCGCGAACAGGAACGGCGCGATCACCGGCTTGTCGGCGCGCACGCGCTGGTCGGTGTTGCGCAGCGCCATCTCGATCAACCGCCCGACCGCGTCGCCGTCGTCGCCATCGATCGCCTCGGTGGTCAATGGAAAAAGGATTCCGAGCAGATGGTGACGGCGCAACTCGCGCCAACTGGCGAGCGCGTGACCGTGATGGAACATCTTCAGCACCTCGTCGTACAGCCGCGCCGCCGGCACGCCGGCGATGGCGTCGCGGCAGTCGGCGATCGCCGGCACCAGACTCGCCTCCAACTCCAGCCCGAGTTTGGCGCGGAAGCGCAGCGCGCGCAGCATCCGCACCGGGTCTTCGGTGAACCGCTCGCGCGCGTCGCCGACCATGCGCAAGGTCTTCTTGCGCGTGTCCTTGATGCCGCCGAGGAAGTCCATCACGCGCTCGCTGCGCGGATCGTAGTACAGCGAGTTGATGGTGAAGTCGCGCCGCGCCGCGTCCTGCTCGATGGTGCCGAACACGTTGTCGTCGACCACGCGCCCGCTGGTGGCGACCGGGCTGCGGCCGCCGGGCGCGCGATGCGTCTTGGCGTTCGGCTTGGCGCGATAGGTCGCCACCTCGATCACCTCGCGGCCGAATCGGACATGCACCAACTTGAAGCGCCGGCCGATGATGCGCGCGCGCTGGAAC
>JBPCXC010000133.1:0-23532 GCA_051008875.1 bacterium | reverse complement strand
CCCCCCCCCCCCCCCCCCCCCCCCCCCATTTTTAGCGGTGCGGGTTGCGCGGGGTGTGCGGGCGTTGTTGGTGGGCGTGTTGTTTAACCTGACTGGAGGATCATCCATGTCTTTGTGTAAAAGTGGTGGCGTCGCAGGGCGTCGCGGTGTGGGTGCGGCGGTCGCTTTGGCGGCGGTCGTGGTGGCGTTGGGGCTTGGCGGTTCGCCGCAGCGGGCGCACGCGCAGGCGAATGTTTGCTACACGCTGACGGATACGCAGGAGCAGGCGTGCAACTTCAACGCTCGCGGCAGTACTTCTTTCCCCTTCGCCACGGTCAACGATACAACCCGATTCGCGCAAGGGTTCACCACCGGCGACCACGCCGCCGGCTACACCCTGAGCGGCATGAAGTTTCAGATACTCTCGTCGGGGTTTGTCAACAACAGCAACTCGCTGATGCTGGAGATCTTCGCCGCCGAAAGCGCCAACGGCGAGCCGACGGGCAATTCGATCGGCACGCTGACGGCGGATAACATCCAAAGGAACGCTGTGAACGAGTTCACCGGCGAGGTGGCTCTCGCCGCCGACTCCCACTACGCCGTGGTGTTCAGCGCCAGCGGCAACGACATTTATGTCCTCCTGGCGACTTTTGGCAACGGCCAACACGCCGGCAGTTGGGCGGTCGCGAATGGTCGCGAGCGGAGCACCAATAACGGCGAGTGGGGGGGGCAGAATGACGCCATCCTCATCGCCGTGCTCGCCGACCAAGTCGTCGCGGATGTGACGGGTCCGACCTTGACGAACCTGACCATCTCATCCGGTGAGCCGATCACCCCGGCCTTCGCTTCGAACGTGCTGACCGGCTACACCGCAACGGTCGACAGCGACACCACCTCCATCATCCTCATCGCCGCACCGGATTCCGCCGAGGCGAGCGTCACCTTCAGCGTCGACGGCGGCACGGCGGGGAGTAGCCCGTTCGTGAATCTCGACCCCGATAGCGAGACCACGGTCGAAATCACCGTCACCGACGGCGATGCGAGCAACACCTACACCTTAGTCGTCACGCGCCTGCCGCCGGCGGCGTCCACCGACGCGACGCTGAGCGAGTTGTCATTGACCGACGTGACCTTCGACGGCGAAGACGGCTTCCAAAGCAATGTGTTCACCTACAGCGCGACGGTGGCGAACGGCGTTGACTCGACCACCATCACCGCGACGACGACCGACACCAGCGCGAGCATCGCCTACGCCGCGCCGAACGACAACGACGGCAACCCCGCCGACGCCGATGTCAATCTGCGCGTCGGCTCGAACGCCATCACCGTCACCGTCACCGCCGAGGACGGCACGACGACGCAGGACTACGCAGTCACCGTGACGCGCGAAGAGGCCGAGACGCCGGTCGCGCCGGCGCCGACCGCTGTCAGCGTGTCGCGCGGCGCCGGCACCGCGGCGCGGACGATTGACCTGACTTGGACGCAGACCGTCAGCGGCGTCACCCCGGCGACCGGCTTCGAGATTTGCGTGCGCCCAACCACCACCGCCGGCGTCGTGCCGAACTTCAACGACGCGGTGTGCACCACCAGCACCACCAGCGTCGGCATGGTCGGCGCAGAGAGCATCGGCGGCTTGACCAACGACACCGAATACGCCGTCGCGGTGCGCGGCACGCTGACCGGCGGCGACCCGAGCGCGTGGGTGCCGTCCAGCAACACCGCGACGCCGCGCGAGCACATGCCGGAGAGCGCGGACTTGGACGTGTTCAATTTGTTTGAAGGCGACAGCATCGGCGGCACCGCGATCGCGCTTACCCCGCCCTTCGCCACCCTCACGCAAGTGGCGGGCACCAACCAAGCCTTCACCGCGTCGGTCGGCTCGGATGTGAGCGAAGTCACGTTTCAGTTCGCGACCGTGGATCCGGACACCATCGCCAACGTGAACAACGCCGGTACAGCCAACGTGCAAACCCTCGCGCTCGGCACCGCCGGCAGCGAGACCGAGGTGGATCTGAACATCGAATCCGAAGACGGCACTGACACGCGCACCTACACCATCACCGTCAGCCGCGAAGCGGTGGAGGTGATTCCGGTGGTGACCATTGCGAACACCGACCAAACCACCTTCGTCGAAGGCACCGACACTGCGGTCGAGTTCCTCATAACCGCGTCGGCAACGCCGAGCAGCAACTTCGCGGTCCACACCCAACTGACCGGCGCGACGAATCAGATCCGCACCGGGCAGATGACGCGCACCCTCAATTTCACCACCAGCGACAGCGGCGACAGTTTGACCAAAACGGTGAGTTTCGGGATCGAGGATGACATGGTGGACGACATCGCCGACGCCAGCAACGCGCGCACCGTGACCACGGCATTCGTCGGCGACGACAGCGGCTACACGCTCGGCGCGGTGGCGACGCGAAGCGCGACCGCGACCTTGCAGGACGACGACGAGGTCGGCATCACGCTGTCGCGCGCCGCCGCCATCGACGTGCGCGAAGGCGAGACCGAAACCTACAGCGTCCAACTCGATACGCGGCCGACCGGCGGCGCTGTCACCGTGGAGGTGATGAGCGACAACACCGCCGCCACGGTGAATACCGGCACCGACGCGCCGAGCGACAGCGCGACGCTGCGATTCACCGGCGGCGGCGACACCGCCTGGAACATCGAGCAGACCGTCACCGTCAGCGGCGTGGACGACGGCATCGCCGACACCACCGCGCGCGCGGCGGTCATCTCGCACACCGCCAGCGACGGCGGCTACAACGGCGTGACCGCTTCGCAGAACGTCAACGTCAACGACGACAACGACTCGCAACTGGCGTCGCTGGCGGTGTATCACGGCAACGCGGTGGACAGCGAAAATCTGCTCGCGCTGACGCCGGCGTTCACCGAGATAACGCAAGCGCGCAACACCGACGGCGCGTTCGACCTCTCCGGCACCGCGCCCGCCACCGCGACGCAGGCGACGCTGGCGTGGACGACCACCAGCGCGACCGCGACCGCGAGCGACACCAGCCCGCTGACGATTGCGCTGAGCGAAACCGGCACGACCACGCGGACGATCACCATCACCGCCGCGAACGGCGCGGTCGCGAGCACCTTCACCATCAACATCACCAAAGCGGACTTGCCGCCGATTGAGCCGGAGTTGACGCTGGAGCAGACCGGCGGCGGAACCTTCACCGAGGGCGCGGGCGGTACGATTGACTTCCTCGTGCGCGCGAGCGAAGCGCCGCGCCCGGCGATTGCGGTCGGGGTCACGCTGAGCGGCGCGGACGCCTTCGTCGCCGAAAGCGAGCGCACGCAGACGGTCAACATCGGCACCAACGAGACTACGGCGACGGTGTCGTTCCTGTTCGACAACGACGATGTGGATGACATTCTGGTCGGCAACCAGATTACCGCGGAAGCCGAAATCCAAAGCGGCAACGGCTACACCGTTCACGCCACGAACAACACCGCCGAGGCGACCGTGATGGACGACGACATCGCCGCCATCACGATTTCAACGACGGCGCTGACCGTCGGCGAAGGCGCGTCGGCGACCTACGACTGGACGATCGCGACCGCCGTCACCGGCACGGTCACGCTGACCGCGACTTCCAACAACAACGCGGTCAGTTTCGGCGCGGACGGCAGCGACGCATCGCCGGCGACCTTCACGCTGGTCAATCCGACGGCGGGCGACTCGGGCACGGTCACCGTGTTCGGCACCGAAGACGCCGCCGTCACCGGCGACCGTCCGTTCACCATCTCGCACACCTCAAGCGGTCCCGGCTACGCCAACACCAACATCGTCGACATCGCCGATGTGACCGTGACGGTGCAAGACGACGACGACGTGGCGACGCCCGGCGTGCCGGAATCCGTCTCCGCCACCGGTCGCGACGCCGAGATTGGTGTGACCTGGAACGCGCCCGGCAGCGGCACCACGCCGGAGGGCTACGACTTGTGCGTGGTGGCGACCGGCAGCGGCACGCCGACCTTTGATGCGACCACTTGCACCGGCGACGCGTTCAGCAGCGTCACCGCCGCCGCCGAGTCGGCGCAGTCGACGACCCTCACCGGCTTGACCAACGGCACCGAATACGCGGTCTCGGTGCGCTCGACGCACACCAGCGCGCTGCCGCCCGAGAGCGACTGGGCGACGCACGCCACGGCGACGCCGAGCGAGCCGCTGCCGGTGCTGAGCCTGTCGAGCGACAAGACGACCTTCGACGAGGACGCTGACGGCAGCATCGGCGTGACCGTCACCTCCGACATCCCCGCGCCGGACGGCGGGCTGGTGGTGAATATCGGTACGTTCGGCGGTGCGACATTCATCCTCTTCGATGATCAAACGCAGGTCGTCACCATGACCGCCGGCGAGATGACGGTGGATGTGGAAATCCCGCTGGAACAAGACGGGGATGACGATGCGGACGTTGCTGAAATGACCGTATTCGTCAGCCCCGGCACGGGGTATGCCACCTCCGATACGGCTTTCGTCAGGGTAGCGCTGATCGACCCATCCGACGAGGGGGAGACGGTGACGGACTTCGCGTTCCTCCCGCAAACCGAAGTCGAGCCGGGCGCAACCGTCACCAGCGCGACCATCAACGTCGTCGGGCTGAGCGGTCCCGACGTGATGGTGCCGGTCACGATCACCGGCGGAGCCGGAATGCTCTCGATCAACAACGGCGCCGCGACCACCACCGGAATGGTGTCGAACGGCGACACCGTGGCGGCGATCGTCACCATCGCCGTTTGCTCCGCCGGAGCGGGGGCGGTCACCGTCACCATCACCATCGCCGACCACAGCAGCACCTTCTCCGCCACCCCGCGCGACTGCGAGGCCGACAACACGCTGAGCGCGCTCGCCTTGAGCGACGTGGACTTCGGCACCTTCGACTCGGCGACGAACGCCTACACCGCGAATGTCGCCAGCGGCGTCGAAACCACCACCGTGACTTGGACCACCGGCGGCGTGCTGGCGACCGCCGTCCCCACCTCCGACCGCGACGGCACCATCGCCGCCGACGGCGTGGTGATGCTGGAGGAGGGCTTGAACATCATCCGCGTGCGGGTCGAGTCGGAATTGGGCGTGGAGAACACCTACACCATCCGCGTCACCCGCGCGGTAGCGCTGCCGATTCTGACCATCGCGGAGAGTTCGGCGACGGTCACCGAGGGCGAAAACCTCATCTTCAACATCACCTCCAACAAGGCAGTGACCGGCAGCGCGGCCGCGCTCACGGTCACGCTGACCGGCGCGGGTGATTTCGTCGCCGCCGGCGCGCTGACGCAAAGCGCGACCATCACCGTCGGCGGCACCTCGGCGTCGGTGACTTTCCCGACGGACGACGACTCGACCGACGAAAACAACGCGGTCGTCACCGCGACGCTCGCCGCGGTCACCGGCTACGACCTCGCCAACAACGGCATGGCGATGGCGACGATCAACGACAACGACTTGACGCCGGAGACGGTCACGCCGTTCTCCTTCGCGCCGCGAACCGACGTCGAGCCGGGCGCGGTCACCACCAGCGCGGGATTCGACGTCGCCGGGCTGAGCACCAGCGCCGTGACGACGCCGATTAGCGTCAGCGCCGGCAACGGAATGTTCACCATCGACGGCGGCGCGGCGACCACCACCGGAGCGGTGTCGAACGGCGACACCATCAGGGCGGTCGTCACCGCCGGGGCGTGCGGCGCAACGAGGTCGGTCACCATCGCCATCGCCGACCAGAGCGCCACCTTCAGCGTCACCACGCGCGCCTGCTCCACCGACAGCACGCTGTCCGCGCTGACGCTGAGCAGCGGCACGCTCGACCCGACCTTCGCCGCGGGCGTGAGCAGTTACACCGCCGAAGTCGTCACCACCATCACCAGCGTCACCGTCACCGCAACGCCGACCAACAACAATGCGGAAGTCACCTCCATCACCACCGACGTCGCCGGCGAGACCGTCAGCGGCGCCAACAACAATGTGGTGTCGCTCGCCTTCGGCACCAACAACATCACCATCGCGGTTGAAGCCGAAAGCGGCGCGTCGCAGACCTACTCCATCGCGGTCGAACGCCCGCTGCCGATTCCGGTCATCTCCATCGTCGCCGACCAGACCGCCGTCACCGAAGCCAACAACGCGGTCATCACCTTCACCCTGACCTCCGACCCGGCCGCGCCGCAGACGCTCTCGGTGCCGGTCAACCGCAGCGGCGCGGACTCCTTCTTCGCCGCCAGCGAGAACAGCAAGAACGCGCAGTTCGCGATGGGCGTGGGCACCGCGACCGTGACCTTCGCCATCACCAACGACAACGACGACGAGTCCGACGCGGTCGCGACCGCAACCATCCCCGTCGGCGACGGCAGCGCCTACACCCGCCACCCGAGCAACTTCAGCGCGAACGTGAACGTGCGCGACGACGAAGAGCGCGTGACCGGCTTGGCGAACGCCTTCACCGACCGCCCCGGCGTTGAACCCGGAATGAACTTCACCAGCAACGCCTACATCGTCGCCGGGCTGAGCACCGACGACGTGACGGCGTCGGTCACCGTCACCGGCGGCGCGGTCGTCATCGAAGACGACAGCGGCACGCTGGTCACCAACAACCTGGTGCGAAACGGCTACACCGTCATGGCGATGGCGAACAGCGGCGCGTGCTCAAGCGCGGCGAAGAACGTGGTGGTGACCATCGCCACCATCAGCGACACCTTCACCGTCACCCCGCGCGCCTGCTCGACCACGGCGACGCTGGCGACGCTGTCGCTGAGCAACGACATCACGCTCGATCCCACCTTCTCTTCGGCGCGGATGCCATACACCGCCAACGAGATTCCGTTCACCACCGCCAGCACCGACGTCACCGCGAGCACGACCGACGACAACGCGACGTTCGCCATCACCGCGACCGGCGGCACCGTCAGCGGCGGCAACACGGTCACCTTCAGCGGTCCCGGCGAAATCGTCATCACCGTGACCGTCACCGCCGAGGACGGCTCGACGACCGATGACTACACCATCACCTTCACCCGCGCGCAGCGGTTGCCGACGCTGACCATCGCCGTGGTCACCACGCCGGTGCTGGAGGCGGACGGCGCGATGGCGCAGTTCACCGTGTCCTCCGACCTCACCGCGCCGCTGGACGGGTTCGCCGTGTCCGCGACGCTGAGCGGCGCGGACGACTTCGTCACCGCCGCCAACCTGACGCAGAGCGCGACCATCGCCGAAGGCGACAACTCGGTGGTGCTGCAGTTCCCGCTGATCAACGACGACTCCGACGAGAACGAGACCACCGCCACCGCCACGCTCGAAGCCGACGCCGCCACCCATTTCCTCGGCGAGCCGTCGAGCGCGGAGGTGGTGTTGCAGGACGACGACATTCCGGGGCTGATCTTCATGCCCGATCCGGTGTCGGTGGTCGAGGGCGCCGCCGGGACAATCTATACGGTGCAGTTGCGCTCGCGGCCGGACGGCAGCGGCACGATGATGATCGCCGGCAACGACCCGGACATCGCCACGGTCATCCCGACGGCGTTGGCGTTCAGCAGCAACGCCAGCAACTGGGATACGCCGCTGACCTTCACCGTCACCGGCACCGACAACGACGACATCGACTCCGGCGGCAGCCGCACCACGACCTTCACGCACACGCCGCAGGGCGGCGGCTATGCTCGGCACGCCGATACTCTGACCGTCACCGTGACCGACGACGAGGTCGGCAACGTGAGCATCGCGCCGACCGCGGTGATGATGGACGAGGAAAGCGGCACCGCCGAATACACCGCGGTGCTGACCATCGCGCCGCCCAACAACTTGGTGATGACCGCCACCAGCGGCGCGCCCGGCACCGCGCAAGTCCATTCCGGCGGCGGCAGCGCGGGAACGACGACGACGCTGACCTTCACCCCGACCAACTGGAACGTCGAGCAGACCGTGACCGTGACCGGCGTCGGCGACCAAGTCGCCAACGATCCGGTGCGCACCGCGACCATCACCCACGAAATCACGACGCGACCGGACGACGGCTACGACATGGCGGCACCGGCGAATGTCACCGCGACCGCGACCGACGACGACACCGCCGGCTTCGCCATCTCGCAAACCACCGCGGTGACGCTGGCCGAAACCACCGCCGGCACCAACGCCGTCGAATACACCCTCGCGCTGACTTCGCAGCCGACCGACGACGTCGAGATTGACCTCAGCAGCGGCGACGCCACCATCGCCAGCGTGTCGCCGGCGACGCTGAGGTTCACCGCCACCAACTGGGAGATGGCGCAGAGCGTGACCGTCACCGGCGAGAACGACGACGTCGCGAACGGCAACCGCAGCACCGAGATCACGCACGCCATCGCCGCCGGCTCGAGCGCGAGCGAATACGCCGCCGTCGTCGCCAGCACGTTAGCGGTGACGGTCGCCGACGACGACGATGCGGGCTTGACGCTGTCCTTCCCGGAAATCTTAATCAACAATGAGACCGGCGGCAGTTTCTACAGCGTGCGGCTTAACTCGGAGCCGAGCGCGGAGGTCACCCTGACGCCGACCGCCGCCGACGCAGGAGTGGTCACCATCAGCACCGCGAGAACCGGCAACGATTTGGTGTTCACCGCCGACAACTGGGATACGGCGCAGCCAGTCGACATCAACGCTGTGGACAACGAGATTGACGCTCCCGCCGACGCGATGACCACGATCCAAAACGTGCTCGCCGGCGCGCCTGAATACGCGAACCTCGCGAATCCGCTGTCGTTACGCGTGGTCGTCACCGACGACGACACCGCCGAAGTGCTGGTCTCGCCGACCGCCCGCACCGTCGACGAGGACGGCGGCACCGCCGTCTACCGCGTGGATTTGGCGACCGAGCCGACCGGCACGGTGACGGTCACGCCGGACTTCACCGCCTCGCTCGTCAATGTCACGCCGGCGACGCTGACGTTCGACAGCGGGAGTTGGAACAGCCAGCAGGAGTTCACCATCACCGGTCAGAACGACGACATCGCCGACGGCGACGACACGACGACCATCACGCACATGGTCAGCGGCTACGACGGCGGCGTCACCACCGCGCCGGCGGTTGATGTGACCATCAGCGACGACGATATGGCGATGATCACCGCGTCGTCGCCCGGCGTGACCGTCGGCGAGGGCGGGACGAACACTTATACGCTGACGCTTTCCAGCGTGCCGAGCGGCGACGTGGTGGTGGACATCGCCAGCAGCAACACCGCCGACGTCGGCGTCACCGGCAGCGTGACCTTCACCGGCGGCAGCATGCAGGAGACCGTGAATGTGACCGGCGTCAACAACGACGTCGCCGACGGCGACCGCAGCGTGACCCTGACGCACACGGTGAACGCAACCGACACCGACGCGGCTGAATACGTCGGCTTCATGATCACCGATGTCACGGTGTCGATGACCGACAACGACACCCCCGGCGTGACCATTACTCCGACCGAGCGGACCGTCGCCGAAGGCGGCACCGGCACCTACAGCGTGGTGCTGACCAGCGAGCCGTCGAACGGCGGCACGGTGACCGTCACCACCAATTCGCTGGACGCCGACATCGCGACCGCCACCGCCGCGCTGGACTTCACCGGCGGCGCCGGCGGCAACTGGGATACGGCGCAGCTCATCACCGTCACCGGCGTTGACAACGACATCGACCACCCGACCGACCAGACCGTCGTAATTGACAACAACATCAGCGCCACCGGCGGCGGCGGCGAATACGGCAGCGTCTCGCCTGACAGCGTGACCATCACCGTGACCAACGACGACGAGCGCGGCATCATCGCCGACACCACCGCGCTGTCGGTGATTGAAAACGGCATGGGCGAATACACCCTCGGGCTGGACAGCGAGCCGACCGCCAGCGTGACCATCACGCCGAGCAGCAGCGACACCGCCGACGCGACCTTCTCGCCGGCGACGCTGGACTTCACCGCCGGCGCCGGCGGCAACTGGGCGACGCCGCAGACCGTCACCGTGACCGGCGTGAACGACGACGACATCGGCGACCGCATTGCGGTGTTCACGCACGCCGTCGCCGGCGGCGACTACGACGGCAATGCCGTGACGGACATCCCGTCGGTCACCGTGACCGTGACCGACGACGACACCCCCGGCATCACCATCACACCGACCGACTTGAACGTGGACGAGGACGGCGGCGAAGTGACCTACAGCGTGCGCCTGAACACGCGACCGAGCGCGGGCGTGGATGTGGCAATCACCAACTCCAACGACGGCGCCGCCACCGCGTCGGAAAGCGCGCTGACTTTCACCCGAAGCAACTGGAACGTCGAGCAGACCGTCACCGTGAACGGCGTGAACGACGACATTGACAACCGCCCGGCGCGCACCGCCACGCTGGCGCACGCCTTCACCAGCACCGACTCCAACTACGACGGCGAGACGCGCAGCGTCAACGTCACCGCGACCGACGACAACGACGCCGGCGTGATGATTTCCGAGACCAACCGCAGCGTGGATGAGGACGGCGGCACCGCGCTCTACACCGTGGTGCTGACCAGCGAGCCGAGCGCGGATGTGAGCGTGAACGCGACCAGTTCCGCCGCTGGCATCGCCAGCGTCAGCGGCATCGGCAGCACCGCCGCGGCGACGCTGCTGTTCACCGCCGACAACTGGGAAACGGCGCAGACCGTCACCATCACTGGCATTGACGACAACATCGACAACGACGGCGGCGCGCGCGCGGCGACCATCATGCACACCCTCACCACCGCCGCGGGCGAATACACCGAGCCGGCGCTGACCCTCGGCGAAGTCGCGGTGAGCGTGACCGACGACGACGAAGAGGGCGTGGCCGTCTCCAAGACCATGCTGCGCATCGACGAGCCCGACGGCACCGACACCTACACCGTGGCGCTGACCAGCGAGCCGCGCAACAACGTGCTGATCACCGCGACCAGCGGCAACGATCTGATCGTGCTGATCGCCGAGGACGGCGCCGCAGCCGATGAAGTGGTGCTGACCTTCACCTCGACGACCTGGGATGCGCCGCAGACCGTCACCGCATTCGCGCAGAACGACGACGTGGACAACGCTGGCGACACGCGCGCCACCAGCATCTCGCACGCCACGCCGGACACCGGCGAATACAGCACCGTGGCGGCCGCCGGCGTGGACGTCACCGTGGTGGACGACGACGGCGTCGGCGTGCGGCTCTCGGCGACCGCCGTGACGCTCGACGAAGGCGGCAGCGCGACTTACACCGTGGCGCTGAACTCCGCGCCGAGCGGCGGCAACGTGATCGTCACCCCGACCGCCGCCGACGACGCCGAAGGCGTGGTGGTCACCATCCTGCCCGGCTCGCTGACCTTCACCGGCGACGACTTCGGCGAGGCGCAAACCTTCACCGTGATGAGCGCCGACAACGACCGCGCCACCGGCGACCGCAGCAGCGTCATCTCGCACGACGCGACCGGCGGCGGCTACGACGACGTCGTCACCAACAACGTGACCGCGAGCGTGAGCGACGACGATGAAGCCGGCGTGCTCGTTTCGACGCGCACCGTCGCGGTGGAGGACGGCGAAAGCGACGCCTACACCATCGTGCTCGACAGCGAGCCGGCGGACGACGTGATGATCGCCGTGGCGAGCGACGACGAGGACATCGCCACGGTGTCGCCGACGACGCTGACCTTCACCGCCGACAACTGGGATCAGGCGCGAAGCGTGACCATCACCGGCGCCGACGACGGCGACGAAGCCGACAGCGACGAGACGATCATCACCCACACCGCGAGCGGCGACACGCAATACGCCGGCATCATCATCGCCGATGTTGATGTGATTGTTGGCGGGGCGGCGGTGTTGGTGGATCCCGCCGAAATCACCGTCGCCGAAGCCGGCGGCACGGCGATGTACGAAGTGACGCTCTCCACCGAGCCGACGGTAGAGGTCGTCATGGTGAACATCGTCAGCGACGACGACACCATCGCCACGGTATCGCCCGCCACGCTGACCTTCGCCGTCGCCGACTATAACCTCGCGCAAATCGTCACCGTCACCGGCGTGGACGACAATGTCGCCAACCCCGGCAACCGCGCCGCCACCATCACGCAAACGGCAAGCGGCGGCGACTATAACGACGCCACGGCAACCGTGACCGTGACCGTCACCGACGACGACATCCCCGGCGTGCAAGTTTCGCCGACCGAGGTGACGCTGACCGCGATCGGCGCCGGCAGCACCGCGACCTACACCATGGTGCTGAACATCGAGCCGACCGACACGGTGACGATCACGCCGACCAGCAGCAACCCGGACGCCGCGACCGTGACGCCGGCGTCGCTGACCTTCACCACCACCAGTTGGGGCACCGCGCAAGCCTTCACCGTGACCAGCGTGGACGACGACTTCGACACCGCCGACCGCACCGCGAACATCACGCACGAGGTCGGCGGCGCGAGCGAATACCTCAACCTCGCCCCCGAGTTCGCCCCGGGCGCGGTCGCCGTGACCGTGACCAACGACGATACCGCCGGGGTGAGATTCTCGACCACCAGCGTCGGCGTGGCCGACGGCGGCGTCGGCACCTACACGGTGGTGCTGACCAGCGAACTGACCTCGGCTTTCACCATCAACGCGAGCAGCAGCGACACCACCATCGCGACCATCGAGCCGACGTCGCTGACGTTCACGCCGGCGGATTGGAACATCGCGCAGACCGTGACCCTGACCGGCGCGAATGACGGCGACGCCTTCAACGTCAGCCACGCCACCATCACGCACTCGTCCACCGGCGACGCGCAATACGCCGCCATCACGATCGATGATATTGCGGTGACCGTCGGCGCGACCGTGCTGGTGAATCCCGACGCGGTCACGGTGGGTGAAGCCGGCGAAACTGAAACTTATGGAGTGACGCTGTCGGTCGAACCGACCGCACCGGTTACGGTGACCATCGGCAGCGACGACACCACCGTCGCCAGGGTGTCGCCCGCCATGATGGAATTCACCGCCGACAACTGGGATGTCGCGCAAATGGCGGCCGTCACCGGCGTGAATGACGACATCGACCTCGGCGCCGGCGCCAATGCCATCCGCACCACCATGATTACGCACACGGCAGAGGGCGTGGGCAGCCAATACCAAGGTGTCGAGGGGGAAAGCGTGACCGTCACGGTCACCGACGACGACACCAGCGACGTGACCATCACCGCGAATGAGCCGCTGACGGTGAATGTGGGTCGCACCAAAACCTACACGGTGGTGCTGGACACCCAGCCAAGCGGCGAAGTGACCATCACCGCGACCAACGGCTTGCCGCACGACCCGCTCAACGACGAAGAATCTGCCTACGCGCAACTCAGCACCGGCGGCGCAACGCCGGCGGATGAGGTGATGCTGACCTTCACCAGCGGCAACTGGAACGCCGCGCAGACCGTCACCGTCCATGGCGTTGAAAATGAAGCGTTCATGAACGAGGAAGATGTGCTCAGGAGCGGGGATATTACCCATGATGCCTCCTCGGACGATGACGACTTGTATAACGCACCCGATCTCATCGTCGACAATGTCGCAGTAATCATCGTAGACAGAACCGACCAGGCGATCGCGATGGTCATCACCGAATCCACCCCGGCGATCAACCGCGCCTTCGCCGAGATCTCCAACTCCTCGATCGCAGGCCGCATCGAGCAAGTCAGTTCCAGCGTCGGCGGTGTCGGCACCGGAACCGGCACTGGAACGGGAACCGGCACTGGAACTGGCACCGGCACCGGAACCGGAACTGGCACTGGCACTGGCACCGGAACCGACAGCGAAAGCAACTTCAATTTCGCGCAGTCGCTTAGCCGCGTGATCGTCTCGCAAAGCGAGTCGATGGAGTCCGGCAATCCGTTCGGACACGATATGAAGACCTTGCTCGACGGCTCGGTCATCGCCTTGCCGCTGACCGGCGGCCGCGGCGACGGCGCGTTGCCGGCGTTCTGGGTCAGCGGCGACTACCGCGACCTGCGCAGCGACGAAGGCGACCAGTCGAAATGGGACGGCGACATCGTCAGCGTGCAAGTCGGCGCCGACGTGCACCTCGGCAACGGCGTGCTCGCCGGCATGGCGCTGGCGTGGACCGAGAGCGAGATTGATTTTGTGCAAGACGAGGTGATCGGCGAGCAGCAGATGAATTTGTCGAGCCTGCATCCATACCTCGGCTGGCGCGCCGGCGCGTTGGACATGTGGGCGAGCCTCGCCTACGGCAGCGGCGAGTTGGAAGTTCGCCCCGAAGACGACGACGTGCGCACCCATGACGTCGGCTTGATCGGCGCGGCGCTCGGCGGCAGCGGCGAGTTGGCGCGGTTCGGCGACAACGGCGTGCTGCGCATCAAGAGCGAAATCTCCGCCTCGGAGATGACCACCGATAAAGTGGACAACGGCACCACCATCGAAGACATCGTCTCCAACGCGCACTTGGCACGAGTCGGCGCCGAGTGGAGCGGCCTGCGCGGCAACCGACACGGCGCGACGTTGCGCCGCGCGATTGAGTTGGGCGCAAGATACGACGGCGGCGACGGCATCACCGGCAGCGGCATCGAAGCGGGCTTCAGCCTGACCTATACCAGCGCGCACGGCATGACCCTGTCGGGACGCGCGCGCGCCTTGGTCGCGCACAGCGCCGACTACGACGAATGGGGCGTCAGCGGCTTGATGCGCTACGCGCCGGGCGCCGACGGCCAAGGCTTGTCGCTGCAACTCGAGCCGGGATACGGCCGCGCCGAGAGCAACACCGACCGCACCTACGACGCCCACGCCGCCGACTTGGCGCCCGACCAGCCGCTCGACCCGAGCGCGCGGATGGACGGCAAGATCGCCTACGGCTTCACCACCCGCGGCGGCTTGCTGACGCCGTATGGCGGCTTCCAACTGGCGCAAGACGCCAACGAGTTCAGCCTCGGCGCCCGCTACCACTGGCACGCCCTGCCGATCGTGATGGGCTTGGAAGCCTACCGCCACCAACCCCCGGCCTCGGAAACCAAAACCGGCATCAAACTCAATGCGGAAATGAACTGGTAATGGCGCGCTACGCCGACAGCAAATGAGCGCGCCCTCACGGGCGCGCTACACCAACAAACAAAAATTCCCCCATTCCGTCATTCCCGCAGTCCGTTAAGCGGGAAAAAATCGCCCGGAGCGATTTTTCGCGAGCGCAGCGAGCCCGTTAGGGCGAGTATCAGGGACGATACGAGCAATCCACACTCGCGAACGCGAGTGATGCAGGGCGAAGCCCTGCTTGCTTTTGGTGCGAACGGAGTCGCGCGAGTTTGTTCACACCACCCCGCCAGTTCGAACATTGCCATCCGTGGCGGCTGGATTCCCCGCATCCCTGCGGGAATGACGGCGGGGGAGTGAGTGCGCCCTACGATCTCGCCACACAAGCGAGCACGCCACACCTCCAAACCCCACCCAACGATTTTTTGATAAGATGAGCACAATCCCCCCCGCCCATCCCCCGCCCCTTAAATGCCCACCCCGAGACCTAACCCAAACCCCACCGTCGCAATCGCCCTCGCCGCACTCCTGACCGCGATGTGCGCGACCTCGGCGAGCGCGGACGAAGCATCGCCGAACGATACGGCGATTGCGACTGACAAGTCCGTTGCCGCGATCACCACCACGCCGACCGACCAGACCGCCGAGTTCGACCACTCCGGCGGCATCCGCTATCAAGCGCAACGCGTCGGCAACCGCCTCGAGCGCATCACCATCCTGCGCGACAATGGCCTCGACGAAACCTACCGCAACACCCGCGACGACACCTTGTGGAACGCCCACGAAAACGAACTCGGCGAAGTGCCAATCATGCGCCAATGGAGCATCGGAATCCCAAACCTCCGCAAATGGATCAACACTTGGTAATCGCCATCCCCGCCAAGCGAGCGCGTCCTAACAGGCGCGCTGCGCCAACAAAATGAACGCGGAGGTTAGCGCGGGGTTTGTTCTTTTTCTTTGCCGTCATTCCCGCTTAGGATGCGGGGAATCCAGATGCCATGGATGGCAATTTGGACTTTGGCGGGGTGGTGTGGGCAAGCTCGCGCGACTCTGTTCGCACCAACGGCAAGCAAGCCTTCGGCTTGCCTCACTCGCGTTCGCGAGTGTGGATTCCCGCTTAACAGACTGCGGGAATGACGGCGGGGGGAGGTGCTGCTGCAGCAATGACGGCGGGGGAGCGTTTTTTCGCGAGCATAGCGAGCCCGTAGGGCGAGTATTAGGATGATACGAGCAATGACGGCGGGGAAAGCGGACGCGCTACGCCAACAGCATGAACGCGGTCATCCCGCCGCCAAAAAAAAGAATGACAACCCCGCCGCGGTCATTCACCCCCGCCCCAACCCAAGCATCGGGATCGATACCGTCACCGCGACCCCGGCGCGGTCTATTCGGTTTTCGGCGTGGGCTTCGCCGTGGTGGTATTCGGCGATTAGGCGGACGACGAACAAGCCCAGCCCCAAGTGCGAGCGTTTGGTGTCGGTGCGGCCGTAGGAGACCATCGGGTCGAACAGGCGGTCGCGCAATGCTTCGGGCAGGGCGCGGCCTTCGTTTAGCACGGTCACTTCGGCGGCGTTGCCGCGGCGGCGGAGGCGCACTGCGATGGCGGTGCCGGGGCGGCTGAACTGCACTGCATTGTCGACTAGTTTGTCGAGCATTTGCGCGAGATGATCGGGGCTGCCTTTGATCCGCATCGCGCTCGCGTCGGTGTGCAACTCGAAGCGGTATTCGGGCTGGCTGATGCGATAGCCGTGCACGAACTCGGTGACCAGCGCGACCAAGTCGAGCGGCTGCTTGATCTCGTCGCGCATCGCCTCCTCCAGATTCGCCGCCTCGGTTAGACTGGTGAGGATCGCGCGCAGCCGGTCGATGCCGTTGCGCGCGCGTTGCATGTATTCGTTCTGGCTGATGTCGGGCAGGTCGTGCTCGAGGATTTGCAGCGACGAACTGACCACGTTGAGCGGGTTGTTCATCTCGTGCGCGAGCGTGTCGGGCATGCCTTCGAGATAGCGCGTGTAGCCCGACAGCCGCTTGAGCATGCTGCTGATGCTGCGACCGAGATCGCCGAGTTCGTCCGCCGGATACGCGCGCGCCGGAATGCGACTCTCGACCACGCGACCTTCGGCGGTGATCGCCTGCTCGGTGGCGGTGTGCAGTCTGCGCACTCGCGTGGTCAGGCGCCAGGCGAAAGCGAGCAGGATGGCGAGCACGAACAGGAACACCAGGATCGTGACCACGGTGAGGCTGCGCAGCAGGCGATATTGCAGCGCGAGCACGACGTTGCTGCTTTGCTCGACCACCACCGCGCCGAGTATTTCGTCGTTGGACTTGATCGGATAGCCGGCGACGATGATCTGCGCCTTCTGGTCGAGCGACGGGCGGGTATGCACGCGCGCCTCGCCCTTGAGGATCGAGGCGAAGATCTTGTCGGGGCGATGCGTGGCGTCGGTCGGCACGTCGACGAACTGTTGCACCGGTCGTCGCAGCAGCGCGTCGATGTGAGATTGCAGCCAGTTGGTCTGGCTCGGCGCGTCGCCGCTTTGATCGCGCGGCGCCGACAGCGCGCCGACCACCGCGCGCACGCGCTGCTCCTTGTCGAGAATCCAAATCAACGAACGCGGCTGGTCGAGTCCCTTCAAGATCTTGTTCAACTCCGGCGAACTCAACAGAATCTGCCCCGGCTCGCTGCCCGACACTTGCGGCGAAGTGGATAGCGTCGCGGCAATCTCGCGCAGCGAAGCGTCGTCCACATCAACCACGAAGAAGCCGAGTTTAGCGCTCGCGCCGATGACCTCGCGCGAAATCCGCAACTCCACCCGATAGCCCCAGTCGGTCTCGGCCAACTCGGCGGCGAACTCGTTGACCGCCTCGCCCTCGAGCGGCAGTCGCCAGTCCTGATCCATCCGATAGACGCTCATCCGCCCCGGCTCCTGCGCGACCGCGAGATAGTGCTGCAGCGCGCCGCCGAGCGGCTGCAGCAGAATCCGAATCTGATCTGAGGTGTCGAGCCGCAGTAGTTCGGGATCGCGATACACCAGCACGTCGTCGTTGACCTCGAACATCGCATACACGAACGGCTCGTAGTATCCGATCACGTTCTTCAGCGAGAACGAGTCCGGGTCGTAGTCGGCGTCGCACGAGAACAAGTTGCCGCCGGTGTGATACGCGGCATACGGCAGCAGCGACTCCCAGTCGGCGATGCGACCGTCGATCTGCACCGGGCTTTCGAGTCGATGCGCATACAAGTCGTTCTCTTCGCCGAGCACTTCGCCGAGCACTTCGGGCACGCCGGTGGCGGGGTTGAACAACTCGGAGCGATCGTTCAGCACCGTGGCGATGCCGTTGGCGGTCAGCAGCAGCGCGTCCTGCTGGCCCTGCAGCAGGAACTGCTTCATCTCCTGCACATAGTGATAGCCCATCCACGGAATAATCAGCAGCGCCGGCACCAGCCAGATGAACTTGGTCTGCAGGTTCGCCTTGCGCAGGCGCGTGGGCAGGATGTTCAACGCGATCGACTCAAAGTAGGTTTGACGGCGCGACCGCCGACGCGATCAATCCGGCTTCCAGCGATAGCCGACGCCGAACACCGTTTGGATCATCGAGAAACGCGGATCGACTTCCTTGAACTTCTTGCGGATGCGCCGGACATAGCCGTTGATGGTGTTCTTCTCGACATAACTCTGGCGCGTGGTCTGCATCAGCGCGTCGTAGGTCTTGACGTGCCCGGGATTGCGCGCCAGCGCCTCGACCAGCCAGAACTCGGTCAGGGTCAGATGCAACTCCTGACCGCGCCAACTGATCGACATCGTGTTTTGATCGAGCGACAAGTCGCCGAGCGTGAGCGTCGCCGGCGGCTCGGTGTCGGCGTTGAAGGTCGAGGCGATGCGGAACAGCGACGACACCCGCACCGCGAGGAACTGCAGATTGACCGGCTTGGTGATGTAGTCCCACGCGTCCAGCCGCAACCCGGAGACGCGATCGATGTCGCTGTCGCGCGCGGTGAGGAAGATGATCGGCATGCGCGGACTCTGCTGGCGCAGTTCGCGGCACAGATCGAAGCCGCCGTCGATCTCGTCCTCCAGCATGATGTCGAGGATCGCGAGGTCGGGCAGGCTATGCTTGAAGCCGTCGAGCGCGGCGCGGCGATTGGCGTAGGTCTGGATGGCGTAGCCCTGCGACTGCAGCGCGTGCGCGTAGTTGTTGCGCTGGTCGGCGTCGTCCTCGACGATGGCGATGGTTCGCGTCATCGGCGCTCGGTGGTCGCGATGGTGAACTCGACTGGGGCAGGGGTGGGAGTATGGCGGAAGCGCATAACGCCGAAGTATAGCCGATGCCGCGCCGGATGACGCCACGCGAATGTCCGCTTGCGCGCCACTGGAATGCCACTTTTTATCCGCCTCGCCGCCATTCCCGATTGGTTTAATCGCATTGAACCCACCCGAAGAGAATGGCGATGAGCCAGAAAGTATTTGTCCCGATCACCGATGAACTGCTATACGCGCATCCGGAACTGCTAACCGCCCTGCGCCCGTTCAACGTCGGCCAACCATGTTTTCATTGGATGGCGGGCGACGGCGACGGCGCGACCAAAAGCGCCCCAGTCATCGACCGAGTCGAACACGAAAAAGCAGCCGCTTGATTCGGATTTCCCTTTCGCGCCACCACAAGCGAGCGCACCCTCGCGGACGCGCTACGCCTTAGCCGCCGCGCAAAGTGAGCGCGCTCTGCGAGCGCGTTGCGCCAACGGAAAGAACGCCCTCGTCGCCATTCCCGTAAAAAACATCCCCCGCCGTCTTTGCTCGTATCATCCTGATACTCGCCCTTCGGGCTCGCTTCGCTCGCGAAAAAACGCTCCCGGCGTTTTTTTCCCGCAAAAACCCTCCCCCGCCGTCATTCCCGCAGTTTGTTAAGCGGGAATCCACACTCGCGCAAGCGAGTGAGGCAAGCCGAAGGCTTGCTTGCCGTTGGTGCGAACGGAGTCGCGCGGGCTTGCTCACGCCACCCCGCCGGAGTTCAAATTGCCATCCATGGCAAATGGACTCCCCGCATCCCTGCGGGAATGACGGCGAGGAGTGAGCGCGTCCTCACACTACTTCCAAGTTAGCATAAGCACGCACCAACCATTTCGTTCCCGCATCGGCGAAGTTGACTTGCACGCGCGCGTGTTCGCCGTGCCCTTCGGTGTCAATCACCGTCCCTTCGCCGAACTTGCGATGACGCACCCGCCGACCCGGCGCGAGCGTGTCGCCACTGTCGTCACCACCGCCACCACCGACGGATGACGTCGCACCACGCCCGCGCGCGCTTCGCCGCACCAACGGCCGCGTCATCCGCGCCGAGCGAATCTCCTCGATGTGCTCCGCCGGAATCTCGCCGAGGAATCGCGACGGCTTGGAATAGCGCATGCGTCCGTGCAGCCGGCGCGTCTCGGCGTAGCACAGCGTCAGTTGCCGCATCGCGCGGGTCATGCCGACATAGCACAGCCGCCGCTCCTCCTCGAGTCGACCGGGCGTCTCCATCGAAAGTTGATGCGGGAACAAACCCTCCTCCATCCCGCACAAAAACACCAGCGGAAACTCCAACCCCTTGGCCGAATGCAAACTCATCAACTGCACGCAGTCCTCCCATTCCTCGGCCTGCCCCTCGCCGGCCTCGAGCGCGGCGTTGGCGAGGAACGCCGACAGCGCATCGAGTTCATCGTCGTCGGCTTGCGTGTCGTCGACCACGAAGTTGCGCGCCGCGTTGACCAACTCCTCGAGGTTCTCGACTCGCCCTTGCGCGCGCTCGCCGTGTTCGTTTTGGAAGTGCGCGAGCAAGCCGCTGTGATGCAGCACATGCTCGGTCGCTTCGCCCAACTCCAACTCGGCGGTCGCCGTCGCCATCTGCTCGATGCGTTGCTGGAAGTCGCGCACCGCGCTCGCCGCGCGCGCCGGCAGGGCGGCGTCGGCGACGCTGTCGGCGGCGGCGCGCCACAATGACACGCCGTCGCCGCGCGCGCGTTCGCGAATCTGCTCGACGCTCTTGGCGCCGATGCCGCGCGCCGGACGATTGACCACGCGCTCGAACGCCGGGTCGGAATCGCGGTTGGAGAGCAGCCGCAGATACGCCAGCGCGTCCTTGATCTCGGCGCGTTCGAAAAATCGCAGCCCGCCATACACGCGATACGGCATCGCGGCGGACAGCAGCGCCTCCTCCAGCGCGCGCGACTGCGCGTTGGAGCGATACAGCAGCGCGACTTGATCGCGTCGGTTGCCTTGCTCGACCCAACGCTCGACGTTCTCGACCACGAATCTCGCCTCGTCGAAGTCGGTGCTGGCGGCGTATAAACGAATCGGCGCGCCGGCGGGCGCGTCGGTCCACAACTCCTTGCCGAGCCGTCCGGTGTTGTGCGCGATGACCGCGTTGGCGGCGTTCAAGATGTTGCCGCTGGAGCGATAGTTCTGCTCCAAGCGGATGATGCGCGCGCCGAAATCGCGCTCGAAGCCGCGCAGGTTTTCGACCCGCGCGCCGCGCCAGCCGTAGATGGACTGATCGTCGTCGCCGACCGCGAACAAGTTCTTGTGCGCGCCGCCGAGCAGACTCAGCCATTGATATTGAATCGCGTTGGTGTCTTGGAACTCGTCCACCAAGATGTGCGCGAAGCGACGTTGATAGGTTTCGCGGATGACTTGATTGCGGCGGAACAACTCCAGCGTGCGCAGCAGCAGTTCGGCGAAATCAACCAACTCGAGGCGCTGGCACAACGACTCGTAGGCGTGATAGATGCGCAGCAGATTCTGCTGCTGAAGGTCGTCGCCGGCGGGCAAGTCCTGCGGACGACGCGCTTGCTCTTTGTGGTCGTTGATCATCCACTGCACCGACCGCGGCGGCCAGTTCGTCTCGTCCAACGCCAACTCGCGCAGCACGCGGCGAATCAATCGGTACTGATCGTCGCTGTCGATAATCTCGAAGTTCGCCGACAGCCCGGCGTCGTCGCAATGCATCCGCAGCAGGCGATGACACAGGCCGTGGAAAGTGCCCATCCACATCCCGCCCATCGGCGCGCGCAGCAACGCCTCGATGCGCCCGCGCATCTCGCGCGCCGCCTTGTTGGTGAAGGTCACGGCGAGAATGGAAAGCGGCGAAACGCCCTGCGCCTGCGCCAGCCACGCGACCCGATGGGTCAGCACGCGGGTCTTGCCGCTGCCGGCGCCGGCGAGCACCAGCAGCGCCCCGTCCGGCGCCGCCACCGCCTCGCGCTGGGCGTCGTTCAACGGATCGAAAATATGCGACACATCCATCGCCGGATTGTACCCGCATCGCGCGCGCGTTCGCGCGTTCGCGCATTCGTTTTGACCGACGCGGGTTATTGCCGACGCGGCGCAAAGCGGGTATGGTTGTGGCGTCCGAAATCATCCTACCAACTTAGGGGTACGCGCATGAACCGAGCACTCGATCCCGACCCGCACAAGATCGTCAATGACGACAAGTCGCATGCTTGGCATCACTTAAGCCAGCACAAGACGCTGCAGGATTCCGACCCGCTGGTCGTGGTCGAAGGCGACGGCATGCGCCTGCGCGACTTGAACGGCAAGTCCTATCTCGACGCCACCTCCGGCGGGGTGTGGACGGTCAACGTCGGCTATGGCCGCGCGCGCATCGCCGACGCGGTGCGCGATCAACTCGCGCGGATGTGTTATTTCGCCAACACCGCGAGCAACATTCCGGCGGCGCGGTTGGCGCAGCAACTGGCGTCGAAGATGCCCGGCATCAGCCGCATCTACTACTCCAACTCCGGCTCCGAGGCGAACGAGAAGGGCTATAAACTGGTGCGCCAACTGGCGGCGATGAAGAACGATGGACGCAAGCACAAGATCATCTATCGCCAGCGCGACTATCACGGCACCACCATCACCGCGCTCAGTTCCACCGGCCAGTCGCAACGCAAGGATCAATACGGACCGCTGACCCCGGGCTTCGTCGAGATGCCGCATTGCTCGGCGTATCACGCGCCCAACGGCGACCATCCCGACTTCGGCGTGCAAGCCGCGCGCGAGTTGGAGAAGGTGATCCTGCGCGAAGGCGCGGACACGGTCGGTGCGGTCGTGCTCGAGCCGATCACCGCCGGCGGCGGCGTCATCGTTCCGCCGCCAGGCTACTTCGAAACCATCGGCGAGATCTGCCGCAAGTACGGCGTGCTGCTGCACATGGACGAAGTGGTCTGCGGCATGGGACGCACCGGCAAGTGGTTCGGCTACCAGCACTTCGACGCGCAGCCCGACATCGTGACCATGGCGAAAGGCATCGCCAGCGGCTACGCCGCGATCTCGGTCACCGCCACCACCGAAGCGTTGTTCGACCAGTTCCTCGCCGAGCCGTCGGACACGATGCACTACTTCCGCGACATCAGCACCTTCGGCGGCTGTGCGGCCGGACCGGCCGCGGCGCTGGAGAACATGCGCATCATCGAGGAGGAGAACCTGCTCGACAACGTGAACCGCATGGGCGACTACCTGCTCGGGCGGCTCGAGGAGCTCAAGGACAAGCACCCGCTGGTCGGTGACGTGCGC
>JBPCXC010000132.1:0-6200 GCA_051008875.1 bacterium | reverse complement strand
CCGCGTCGGCGCCGTTCAGCGTCAGCGTGAGTTCGTCGTTCTCGGCGACGGTGGTGTCGCCGGCGATGGCGAGCGTCGGCGCTTCGTCAACGTCGGTGATGCTGATGGTCACCGCGATGGTGTCGTCGACCGCGGTGTCGGCGTCGCCGTTGGTCGCGCCGGGCGTGTTGATTCGGTTGTCGCGCACGCCGACCGTCAGGGTGTAACTATTGGTCGTCTCGAAGTCCAAGTCGGCGTCGTCCGCCACTGTGATTTGCCCGCTCTCGCTGACTTCGAACAACGCATCGCCGGTGCCGCCGCTTTGTTTGGAGAAGGTCAGCGCTTCGTTGTCCGGGTCGGTCGCAGCGAGCGGTGCGCCGACGTTTGCGCCGCTTGCGGTGTTTTCGGCGACTGCGCGCGTCGTTGCGTCGCCGTCGGTGAAGGTCGGCGCGGTGTTCAGCGAGGTGCGTGCGGTTGCGTTGGCGTATGCGCCGGTGCCGACTGCGTTGATGGCGGCGACGCGCACTTCGTATTCGGTGTTGGGGTCGAGTCCGGTGATGGTCGCCGTCGTGCTGGTGTCGGAATGCGCCGCGTCGGTGTATTCGCCGTCGCCGCTGCCGCTTACGCGGTATTCGACGGCGTATCCGGTGACCGCCGGGTTGGTGTCGGCGGACGCGCTCCACGACAAACTCAACGCGCTGCTCGAACTCGCGCTCGCGCTCAAGCCGGTCGGCGCGCCCGGCGCGGCGTCGTCGTCGGTGAGCGTCACCGCAACCGATGCCGCGGCGATGTCGTCGTAGTCCGCGTCCGCAGTGCTCGCGACCGTATGCGCGATGGTCGTGCCGCGCTCGCTGTCGAGGTCGTCGTTGACGGCGGTGACGGTCACCGTCTGCTGTACGTTCCAGTCGACGGCGGTGAATGTCAGGGTGCGCGCCGCCGTGCTCTCGGCGCCGTTCGTTCGCGCGATGCTGGTGTCGCCGCTGGTCGCGGTGACGATGACGTCGCTGCTCGGCTGGGTGTTCAGCATCACGGTGTAAGTCGCGGTGCCGTCGTCCTCGTCCAGCGTGATCGTCGGCGGGTCGCTCGCCGGGTCGGTGGCGATGGTCACGCCGGCGGTGTCGTCGTCGGTGATTTGGATTCTCGGGGTCTCGAACACGTTGTTGTAGTCGGCGCCGCTGAATGCGTGGATGACGGTCGCGGCGCCGGCGTTGTCGATCTCGTCGTCGTCGGCGGACACGGTCACGGTCTGCGGCGCATCGAAGTTTTCGGCGGTGAAGGTCAGCGTCTCTGGCGCGAACGACAGTCGGATGTCGGCGGCGGTGATGGTCATTGTGGTATCGCCGGTCGGCGTGCTTTGCAGCGACACCGTATAGGTCGCTTCGCCGCCTTCGGCGACCGACAAGTTGGCGATGTCGGTGTCGATGCCGCGAATGTCGTCTTCGATGATGCGCAAGCGCACGGTCGCGCGCGCGCCGTCGTAGTCGTCGCCGCCGGCGGCGTTGTGCACGATTCGGATCGGCAGGTCGCGGCACTCCACTTTGTCGTCGGTGGTCTTGATGGTCGCGGTCTGCAGCGTGTTCCAGTTTCCTTTATCGAACACAAACTCGCGCGGCTCGATGGTGAAATCGTCGCAGTCCCTGTCGGTTCTGGTCGTCACCGTCACGGTCACTGGCGCCGCGCGCGGCTCGGCGGCGAGGCGCACGAAATAGTCGGTGCTGGAACCTTCGCGGACGACGATGTCGTTCACCAGCGGATGCACATCGGCGCCGAGCGAAATCACGATGCCGGCGTCGTCGTCGTCAATCACTTGCACCGAGACTTCGTCGATCGATTCGGCATTGTATGACGACTCGATGACGCGGTGGCTGATGGTGGCGACGCGCTGGTCGCCGATGTTGTCAATGTCGTCGTCAACGCCGGTGACGAGGAAGGTCTGCTCCACATCCCAGTCGTCCGGCGTGAAGCGCACTTCGCTGGTGACCACGGCGATGTCCGCGTCGCTGCTGGTCGCGGCGAGCACGACTTCGTCTTTCGGCTTCGTCGTCAGCACCGCGATGTAGGTTGTGCTTGCGTCGTCTTCGCCGACGCGCAGCGCGCGCGGCGAGATGACGACGCCGGGTTGGTCGTTGTCGTATAAAAGAAACACCGCGGGCGCGCTGTTCGCGGCGATGTCGTCGGGCGCGGCGACCGCGACATCGATGCGCTCTTCGCCCTCCAACTCCTCGTCGTCATCCATCGGCGTCAGCGTGAAGGTCGCGACTCCGTCGGTGGCGAGCGCGGCGAAGTTGAGTTCGACTTTGTCGATCTCCTCGTAGTCAACGCCTTCGGTGGCGATGCCTTCGCCGGGCTTGCCGTCGTCGCCGACCGACAGGGTGATCGGCGTGTCGGCGACGAACGCGCTGCCGTCCGGCAGCACCGTCGCGCGCACTTCCACTTCAAGCGGCGGCGCGCCTTCGCTCGCGACCATCGGCGCGAGGCTCAGCACGATTCCGCTCGGCGCGGCGCGCACCGCCAGCGCGATGTCTTGCGTCGCGCTTAAGCCGTCATCGTCGGTCACGGTCTCGTCGGTCACGGTCAGCGTCAGCGTGATGGTCGTGTCTTCGTCCACCGCCGGCGCAGTCCAGTCGGTGTCTTGCGCATTCGCCGCGCTGAATGCGCCGTCGTCGGCGCTCCATGCAAAAGTATGCGTGTCGTCGCGGTCGGCGTCGGCGAATCTGGCGGTGAGCGCGGTGGTCTGCCCGCTTTGCAGCGGCGACGACGGCGTCGCGGTGATGCGGGTGATGCGCGGCGCGCGGTTGGTGTTGGTGACTTCAATGTCCACCGATGCCATGAACTCGCCGCCGCTCTCGTCGGCGACGGCGAACTCGAGCGTGTGCGTTCCGGCGTCGTCGAAGTCCGGCGTCCAGGCGAATCCATCGCTGTCTTGACTTATTGTGCCGACGTCGGAGGTTTCGCGATAGATCAAGTCGGCGGCGTCGGTATCTATGTCGGCGCCGACTAGTGCCAGCGTCAGCTCCGCGTCTTCGGCGACCGTGCGGTAGCCGATGATTTCAAGATCGTGCGGCGGGTCGTCGGCGTCGGCGATGTTAAGGGTGAGTTCGATCAAATCATCCAACGCTTCGTCGCCTTCGCCGTTCGTCGCGCCGACGGCGTTGACGCGGCTGTCGCGCACGCCGACGCGCAGCGTGTAACTGCGCGCGCCGTCCTCAAAGTCAAACGCCGCGTCCGGCGCGACGCGCACCGCGCCGTCGGCGTCCACATCGAACAACGCGCCGCCGTCGCCGCCTTCCTCGGTGTAGGTCAGCGCGTCGCCTTCCGGGTCGGTCGCCTTCGCCGCGCCGATGTCTTCGCCGACGGCGATGTTCTCCAACACTGTGCGCGTCGCGCGCGGGCCTTCGTCGAAAGTCGGCGCTTCGTTCACGTCGTTGACGGTGATGAGGACCGAGATCACCGCGTCCACCGCTTCGTCCGGCTCGCCGTTGTCGTCGCTGACCGTGTTGATCTTGCTGTCGCGCACCGCGACTTCGTAGTAGTAAACGCTCGCTGCTTCGCGATCCAACATCGCGCCGTCCGCCACGCTCACTGCGCCATCGGCGCTGACGTCGAACAACGCGTCGCCGTCGCTGTCGCCGGGGTTTTCGAAGTAGGTCAGATCATCGCTCTCCGGGTCGGTCGCGCCGCGGACGATGCCGACCTCGGTGCCGGGCGCGGAGTTCTCGTCCACATTGAGGCTGGTCAAACCAGGCGGCGGCACCGGCGCCATGTTCGGCACGCTGGTGCGGGCGGTGACCGATTTTTCGGGACCGATGTCGACCGCGTTGATCGCCCGCACCGTCACCGTGTATTGCGTATCCGGCTCCAAGTCGGTGATGCGCGTGGTGATGGCTTCGATAGGGTTGTCGAAAAAGATCGCCTCGTCCGCGCCTTCGCGTTGATGGGACACGAGATAACTGAGCACCGGCGGCACCGTGTTCGGCGGCTCCTCCCACGACGCTTTCAAGGTAATCGGCGAGAGCGCGCTCGCGGTCAAGTTGATCACCGCCTCCGGCAAGGCGTCGTCGTTGGGGATGGTCACCGACACTTCGCCGCCGACGATGCCGTCGGGGAAATCATCGTTGCGCATGGTGTGTTGAATCGTCGCGCTGCGGTCGTTGAGCACGTTGTTGTCGGGGTGGCCGTGCACGATCACGGTCTGCGGCGTGCTCCAGTTGTCGCGGTCGAAGGTGAGTTCCACCGGCACATTCATGTCGTCGGCGCCGGCGTTGTTGAGCCGAATGGGTCCGAAGGGATGATCATCCGCCGCAACCGGAGTCAGCGTCATTGTGATTGCGTTCTCCGGCGCGACGGTCAACGCGACGGTGTACGTGTCCTCGCCGTTTTCCGCCACGGTGATTTCGGTTTTCGACAACGTCGCGTCGAGGGTTTCGTCGTCCACGATGGTGACGGTTTGCATCACGTTGAGCAAAACATCGCCGGCGTTGCCTTCGCCGAACACTTCATAGAACTCGTCGCCTTCGGCGATTTTGTCGTCGGCGAAGTCGAGGCGGATCTCTCGCCGGATGGTTCTTCGATCCGGTCTGCTGGGAGTCAAGCCGCGCAATCCCACGTCGTCGATTTCCAAGTTGGCGCCGCGCTGTTGCCCCGGTGTGAAGTTCATCTCCGGAATGAACGCGCTTTCCGCGGGAAACAGTCGGTAGGTCGCGATGATTTTGGTCAAGCCGGCGCCTTCGTTGATGCGGTCTTGATCCAGTTCGAGCGTGACGTGCGTCGGCTGCGGGAGAATCTCGATTTGGAACTCCAATGTATCGCGGTCGCTGTCGTCCACATTGTGATCCGAGTCGTGCACTCGGTAGGTGTAGCTTAAATTCTCCGGTTGCTCGGTGGTCGTGCCGACGATGCGCGGCGTCGCGCCGCTGGCATCGATGGTCAGTCCTGCGGGCAGGGGAGGATCGGTGGTGTAGCGCAACGCGCCATTGCCGCCGGTGGCGGCTGGCAACGCGCGATCGATCGGCACGCGGCGGACAATCACTTGATCGGGGATGGAAGCGTCGTCGGCGAAACTCGGCGCGAGTTCCGGCTCGGCGATGATTGCGAACTTGAGCGGACGATCAATCGTCAGCACCTCGGTCGCTTCGGGATCATCATCATCGACCCGCGTTTGCAGATGCGTATCCGCGATGAACCAGCCGACGCTGCCATGTTGCACCGGGCTGCGCGTGGTTTGGATTCGATAGCCGGCGAACTGGTTGCCCCCCATAGGTTTAGCATCTGGCGCGCTGACTTGCACCGCATAGGTGGTGTCGGGATCCAAATGAGTACCGGCGTTGGTGAAGACAAGCGCGCTCGGGCGCCCGATCATCGGGTTGTCGCCGCTGAGTGTGGCGATCATGGTGCCGAGTTCGAGTTCCCCCTCGCTGTTCTGCCGGGTTTCATGCACGGCGACGAACACATCGCCCGCATCGCCGCGCACGCCGGCGAAAGCAAGATGCACTTCGCGCAGCACATAGCCGCCGGGCTGAGCGCCGGTGGTGAAAGCATTCGCCGCGAATTGAACATACTGAGCGAAGAGCGGGACGATGTACTGAACCCCGACGATCTCAGACATGCCCGACGGCGACTCCCCCAAATTACAAACAACCAACCGCGGCGGCGCCACTTCCGGGCAGCTAATCCCGGCCTGCCCAACCGCGAGTTGCGGCATCGCCAACAAAATGAGGGCGAGTGCGATGGGACGAACAAGCACGGAACACCGCTGCTGAAACCTTGCCCGGATCATCTATCCCGCCCCGATTGCGCTACCGATATGTGAACGGGGTTGGGATTCCTATTTCTGGCGGTTTTTTAGATGAATTGATGGATGGGTTGCCCACATTTATATTGATTTCGCAATCCACCGACGCGGAATCGCCACGCGTCCGCGAGAGACCGTCACGCAAGAGAGCGCCAGCCGTCCGCTGCGACGCACGATGTAATAGACGATTTTGAGATGCCTCGCTCACCAAAACGCTCCCCGCAGATGCCTCGCCAACAACCCGCTTGATACAATGAATCGGATTCGAAAACATACCCAATTACGACCCAAAAAGCAACACCTGCGCCACGATTTTCACCCCGGAAGCCGCGGAATTTCCACCCACACCAAAAGCAAGCAGCCCTCCGGCCGGCCTCACTCGCTCACGCGAGTGTGGATTGCTCGTATCGTCCCTGATACTCGCCCTGCG